>CAZFIN010000081.1:0-8539 GCA_964519525.1 uncultured Alistipes sp.
CGCGCTTTGCGATCGAAGGCTTGGTGAAGTACTGGCGGCGGCGAAGCTCCTTCAGCACACCCGTGCGCTCGTACTTGCGTTTGAATTTCTTGAGGGCCTTCTCGATGTTCTCGCCCTCCTTTACCGGCATGATAATCATAATTCTATATTTTTTATTGTTTCTATTCCGTTTTTTTGCCTTTTTACAGGCATTTTTTGTCATCCGCGACTTCCGGCATCCCGCCGGTCGGCCGCTCATCGCATGCTGTCACTGTCAGTCGGCACAAGGCCTGAACCGAAGATAGGGGGCCAAACGTTCGGCCTCTTCCTTGGTAAAGATATTATCTTCCGTCATCTCTTCGATTCCGCTCCAACCTCCTTTCAGTTTGCGTTGTTTTACAATTTTCCGCAGAGCCTTGGCCGATACGTAAGGGTGGCGGACAATCTCTTTGGGACTCGCAAAGTTAATATCAATTTTCGAAATATTGCAAGTGTCGCAGTAAATTTGCTGTAAAATTTTTTCATAATTGCTCTCCGTGACGCACTTCAGCTCGGCCAGTTGCTCTACCGAGCAGTATCCGCCCAGCAGTTCGCGGTAACGGATGATCTCCGTGACGCTGCGTTCGCCTATTCCGTACACCGATCTCAACGTGGCCGAATCGGCGGTGTTTATCTCTATCGGCATGCGCACATTCGGTTCGTCGCCGGCCGTGCCGTCACGTGGCGCCGCGTCGGCATCGTGTCGTTCCGCGAAGATAATGTAAGGCAGTAATTTTTCCGCCATTTCGTCGCTCACGACGTAACATTTGCGGAACTGTTCCTGCGAGAGCGTGCCTCCCGAGGCTTCGCGGTAGCGTACTATGACTTCGGCCTGACGCGGCGAGAAACCTGCGGCGGCCAGACATGCGGCCGACGCCGTGTCGATAGCGAACGGTTTCAGTTCGACCCCGGTGCGGCGGGGGAGGTGCCCGCTGCCGGTTTCCGTACCGTAGCCGTCATGTCCGTTTGCGCGTGCCGTGGCCTGCGCGGATTTGTCGCGCGGCGCGGCGGCGTATTTCTCCGATATTACTATGTAAGGTCTGAGCTCGGCATAAAGCGAGTCGCTCACGCCTGAAACGAGCGCTATGTCCTCTTCTATGCGGTAGACTTTGCCGTAGCGTCGCCAGCGTATGATTCCGGCGGCGACCTCGGCCGGCAGTCCGCATCGCCGCAACTCCTCGTAGCCGGCTTCGTTGGGATCGAACGGCGACAGTGCCGCGACGCCGCTTTCCGCCGTTCCGTGCCGATGCGCATGCTCCTTGTCGCCGAGCAGTATCGGGCCGTCGTCCCTGCGCTGGGCGAGTACGGCCAGCAATACCGTTATGAGTATCAGTGGCAGCAGGACCATCAGTCCGCGACGCTCTTCATCGGAAAACATTCTCATTCTCGGGCGGATTATGATGCCGTCATCACCACTCGGCCTTGGGCGAGAGCCACAGTTTGCGGTAACGGCGTGACGGCGATTCAAGCCGCTTGCCTATTCCGTATTCATCCCATCGGTCGTCGACAAGGCGTATCGTCTCGGTCGACGACATGGCTACATTGGGGAACCGTGCCGGATTGCCTTCGATTCCCGGGCGTTTGCTGCGGGCGTCTATCAGCAGTTCTCCGCCGGCCGTCATGCGCACGTCGCGCCGCGGATCGGTGTTTGCCGCCGCGAGCCACAGCAGGTCCTCGGGGGTCATCGTACCGGCGGCCTGATAGTCGAACAGGGCCACGTACTTCATACCTTCGATTCCGTTTTCGGCAAGATAGCGCTCCGCATCCACCGTTGCGGGACGGTCGGGGGCGGCGTACAGAATGAGCAGTCCGCATGTATCGACGAAACGGGTGTCGAACAGTTCGATTCCGGCCACGGGATGCGCCGTGCGCGGCGTCTGTATCGGATCCGCATGTGCGGCCGGATCGGTTTCGGTCAGGTCGAAGGCCAGTTTGCCGCCGAATCCGCATGTGGCGGTGGCGTGGTCGAGCACGTCGAGCACGCCTTCCGTCCGGATAAGGCACCGCGCCGTGTCGGCCCGCCGCAGCAGTGCCGCAAGGGCGTCGAACGAGCGTATCCCGACCGAGTCGGATGTGATGAGCAGATATTTGTTGAACATCATCTGTCCTGCGCCCCACAGCGACTGCGCGACCTTGTGCGCCTGACCACGGTAGCGCTTGCCGATCGACACGACGGCGAGGTTGTGCGCCGTGCCGGCCGTTGGCATCCACAGATCGGCGACTTCGGGCTGCACGGCCAGACGTATCGGGGCGAGGAATATCCTTTCGGTGGCTTTGGCTATGTAGGCGTCCTCCTGCGGCGGGACACCCACCACCGTTGCCGGATACACGGCGTCGCGCCGGTGGGTTATTGCCGTGATGTGGAATCGTGGATAGCGATTCTTGAGCGAATAGAAACCGGTGTGGTCGCCGAAATCACCCTCCACGGCCTTCTCCTCTGCGGGATCGACATATCCCTCGATCACGAAATCGCAGTCCTCCGGTATGCGTATGTCGCACGTCAGTGCCTTTACCAGCCGCACCGGCCGCTGCCTGAGGAATCCTGCCAGCAGATATTCGTCCATATTGTCGGGCATGGGCGCCGTCGCGGCGTATGTGTAGGCCGGGTCGCCTCCCAGCGTCACCACCACCGGCATGCGCTGGCCGGCGCGCCGGCAGGCGTCGTAATGCCTCGCTCCCGTCTTGTGAATATGCCAGTGCATGCCGGTGGTGTGCGCGTCGAACTGCTGCATGCGGTACATGCCCACGTTGCGCAGTCCGCTTTCGGGGTCCACCGTGTTCACCATGGGCAGCGTGACGAACGGCCCGCCGTCGCACTCCCACGACTGCAGCAGCGGCAGCCGGCTTATGTCGGCCGCATCGCCCTGCAACACCACTTGCTGACATGCGCCGCGTCCCGACACCTCGCGCGGGAACCATCGCGACATCTCGGCCAGCAAGGGCAGCATGCGCAGCTTCTCCATCAGCGAGCCTTTCGGCGCGAGGGCTTCGCCAAGCAGTGAGCCGATGCGCCGCGATATGTCGTCCAGCGACTCGGCCCCGAGTGCCAGCGCCATACGGCGGTCGGAACCCATCATGTTGGTTATCACCGGAAATTCGGTTCCTGTATTCTCGAACAGCAGGGCCTTGCCGCCGCCTGTGCTTTTGGCCATGCGGTCGGTGATCTCGGCTATCTCGAACCGCGGCGAAACGCGCGTGCTGATTCTCACCAGCTCGCCGCGGCGTTCCAGAAGGTCGATATATTCGCGAAGTGAGCCGTACATCGTTTTCGTTATTCTTAAGAGTGTATCGGCTCGTAGGGTATCCTGAACCGCTCGTCGAGCGTGAGTATGGCGTTCTCGTGCATGGCGCGGTCAGCCAGCAGAGCGAACTGCGAGGCGTAGTACGACTCTTCGAGTACCTTCTCGGGCTGCTTGCCGGTGATTACGGCATGCGCGAATGCCTCGATTATCTCTTTCGATCCGTCGGCCTCGGCGCCTATCGTGCTTTCGCCCGAGTTGACCGTCACGTTGGGTGTGATCGGCAGACCCGGAGCCAGCGGACTCGACTCGGCCGCCCAGCTCGTGCCGGCGAACACCGAATTGCTCATTATGCCGTTCTCGATCTGTGCCACGAGCTGGTGCATGCCGCTTCCGGCCGGCATTGGTTCGTCGCTGTAATAGAGTCCCGAAACCAGATCGATCGTACCCTGCGAGCCGAGTATCTGCTCGCCCATGCCGAAATGCTTGTTCGAGATTATCGACTCGAAGGTCATGTTCACGCCGTTGGGGTAGGTGAATATGGCGCTCACGGTGTCGTACACGTCGCGCTTGTCCTCCTTGGTCCAGTGTACCAGGTGGCCCGATCCCATGACCTGCACGGGGAGCATGCCGAGCGCCCACGACCCGTTCTGCAGCTGATGGCATGCCAGTTCGGTCATCAGTCCGCGCGAATACCGGCTGTAAAGACGCCAGTTGATGCGGTGTTCGAGTTCGGGCGATGGCACGTCGCGTCGCCAGTTGTTGTTGCGGTACCAGTAGTTGCGCACGCCCACCACCTCGCCGATCCGGCCTTCGTGGATCATGCTCATGGCCTTGATGTATTTGGGATCGAAGAGCCTCTGCTGGCCTATGAGCAGCACCCCGCCCAGCTCCTTGCGCCTTTCGTACACGCGCAGACAGTCGTCCTGCGTGTAGGCCATGGCCTTTTCGCAGAACACATGCTTGCCGGCCTCCATGGCGTCGAGCGTGATGGGGGCATGCAGATAGAGCGGCGTGGCTATTATCACGCCCTGCACGTTACGGTCCTCCAGCAGGCGGCGGTAGTCGTCGTAGAGCTTGGCCTCGGGATAGTATTGCGCAGCGTCCTCCAGATGCGGACGGTAGTCGTCGCACAGGGCCACGACCTCCACATTGGGCATCTGAAGCAGATGTTTGATGTGGAATATGCCTCGTGAACCGGTGCCTATTATGCCTATGCGGGCCTTTTCGCCGCTCACTTCGCGTCGGGCCTCCTCGCTGCACGACTGCAACCACGGAAAGAGCGAGAGAGCCATTCCCGCAAGGCTCATCTTGCCGCAATCCGCCAAAAATTCTTTCCTGTTCATTGTTTTATGTCTTTTTATTTTTTTAATCGCAATTGATCCGGCGGACTTCGCACGATCCGCCATCGCGGCAGTAGAGTTCGGTCGCCGCATAACCTTCGTATTGTCCGACAATGGCTGCCCTCAGGGCCTTCGGAGCCGCATACAGAGCCGTGGACAGAACCTCGGCCACCAGCGCCGAACGCCCTTCGACGGCTATCAGCTCCTCGCCGGCGACCGCAGCGCCCGTGAGCGGATTCACTATGTGATACTCGCCTTCGGGCGAACGACCCGATATGGACAGGGCCCGGTCGCACAGATGGAATTCGTGTGCTATGACCGATCTCATCTTCGTGTGCTCGACTCCTATGGACCACCATTCGCCGTAGGGGTGGTGTCCCAGCGCCGCTATCGAGCTGTTGCCGAAATTGAGCACGCCGCATGTGATTCCGGCGTCGGCGACACGCCGCCGCACGCGTTCCAGCGCGTATCCTTTGGCGAAGCCTCCCATGTCGAGCCTTATTCCTTCACGTGTGAATGCGACGGTGTGCGCCGACGGGTCGAGTACGTATCCCGATGCCTTGCCGCCGGCCGCGCCGGTCGATGTGGTGATGTCGAAATAACCCCCCGTCCCCTTCCTGAACGCCTCGCACAACTCCAGCGCCATGAACAGCTCGTCGCCGGCATCTACCGCCTCGCGTGCCGCCCGTGCGTTTATGACGGCCAGCGGACTGGTGTCGTCGAAGCGGTTGAACAGCCGCTCCAGCGCCTTCACCTCGGTCTCGATCTCTTCGGCCATACGGCGCGCCGCGGTTTCGTCCAGATCGGTCAGGACCGTCTCCACGCGTGTGTGCATGGCGTAGAAACAAGCATACGCCACGGGATGACTGGGATTCTTGTCGCTGTATCGGAACTCCGAAGCCATTTTCAGCGTGCTATTTCTTCGCCAGCCAATGCATCAGTTTCCACGCTATGCGCAGAATGAGCATGAGTCCGTACAGCAGCAGCGACGTGACGGTCACGTAGCCCAGCTGTGAAAACACCTCGTACCACGGTGTTGAAAAGTGTATTATCGCACACCAGTTTATGATGTTGGCCACGATGAAGCACGCGAGCCATATCATCAGTTCGCGCCGTTTGGTCTTTGCCGGAATAACAGTGTCTTTCATGATTCAGGTTATTTTAACTCGCGTATCTTGAGGTTGCGGTAATGCACCTCGTCGTTGTGATCCTGCAGAAGAATGCGTCCCTCGCTGTCGCCGGCGAAATTCTTCACCTTGGCGAACTTGCTGTGCGACACTATCGTATCCCACATCTGTCCGCTGCGCTCGTATTCGAGTATCTTACGGCCGTTGAGCCAGTGCTCGACGCGGTTGCCGCGCACGACGATCCGCGCCGTGTTCCAGCCGCGCTTGTCGGTCAGTTTCCAGCCTTCGGCGGGTATCAGGTCGTAGAGCGAGCCGAGGCGGCGGTTGCCGTTGAATCCCATCTTGGCGTCGGGATGGTTCTCGTCGTCGAGAATCTGATATTCGCAGCCGATGCTGCCGTTGGAGTTTATGAAGTACTTTATGCCGCTGTTGGCTCCCTCGGTGATGCGGAAATCCACCGACAGTTCGAAATCGGTGTACATCCTCTCGGTCACTATGTCGCCGGCGCCCGATTTGGCGTTGATTACCAGTTCGCCGTCACCGGTGCTCCAGCCTTTGGTCATGTCGCCTCCGCCCTGCGAGCGCCATCCGGTGAGGTCGCGGCCGTTCCACAGCAGCGTCCAGCCCTGCTCGGCCTCGCGCGGCGAGACAGTGTTGGCCACATAGTTCTTCTGTTCGATCGCACGGCTTTCGGGTGTAAGCTCGCTTTCGAGTCCCGACGTCTTTATGCGTATGTCGCGCCAGCGTATGCATTTGCCTTCAAGCGATTTGTTTTTGCCTATGCCGTGCACCTGCAGCGCTATGAATCCCTCGCTGTCGGCATCGTCCAGTATGTCGGCCGTGGGCACTCCGTTGAGCCACACCCGCAGCGAGTTGCCTATGGCCTCGATGCGCACTTTGTTCCAGTCGTTGTGGCGGAATGCCTTCTGCGCCTCGGGCTCGTTCTCCAGCGAATAGAGCCATCCGCGGCGGGCCTCGTCGTAGATGCCGCCGCTCCATGCGCGCGTCGACGGGTCGATCTCGCACTGGTAGCCGTGCACGCGGCCGTTGTTGTAGTCGGCGCGCGACTGGCTTCGGAACTGTATTCCCGAGTTCAGACCTTCGTCGACCTTGTATTCGAGTTCGAGTATGAAATCGCCGTAGCGTTCCTTCGTGGCGAGGAACGTGTTAGGGGTATTGAGGGCGCTCACGCCGACTATGGCGCCGTCCTCGACGCGGTATTCGGCATTGCCGTTCATGACGGTCCATCCTTTCAGGTTGCGGCCGTTGAACAGCGGCACCCATCCGTCCTTCTCCTTTGCCCCTGATGAGGCGACGGCGCCTGCGAGCAACAGGGCCGAGATGATCAGTTTCTTCATTTCAGGTGGTTTTTTTGTGGTTTTTGTGGTTTTTCTGTGGCTTTTGGGAGCTGTCAGCTTTTCTATTCGGTCATAATTTTATGTCGTATATCTGTATCACGCCGCGCAGGACTCCTTCGTCGTCGGTGGCAAGCAGCGAGTTGACCTTGTGGCGGGTCATCATCTTCTCGGCCTCGATCAGCTTGGCGTTTATGTTTATGGTTTTGGGCGACCGTGTCGCTATGTCTATGGCGCGTATGCCGAAGAATTCGGACTGACGGCTCTCCATCGCCCGGCGTATGTCGCCGTCGGTGACTATGCCCTCTATGCGTCCGTCGTCGATTATGGCTATCAGGCCCAGTCCGCCCCTGCTCACGGTGTGTATCATCTCCGTGGCGCTGCAGTCGGGACCTGCCACCGGCAGATCGTGGCTGCGCATGACGTTGCCCACGGTCATGAGCAGGCGTCGTCCCAGACTGCCTCCCGGGTGCAGGCGGGCGAAGTCCATCGAGGTGAAGTCGCGCGCCTTCATCAGTGCCACGGCCAGCGCGTCGCCCATGGCTATCTGCGCCGTTGTGGAGGTGGTGGGGGCGAGGTGCAGGATGCAGGCCTCCTCCTCGACAGCTACGTCGAGATGAATGTCGGAGTTCTTGGCCAGTGTCGATTCCGCATTTCCGGTCATCGAGATCAGCACGTTCCCGTTGGCATGGATGAACGGCACGATCTTCAGCACCTCGTCGGTCTCGCCCGAGTAGGAGAGCGCCAGCACCACGTCCCCGGGCGATATCATGCCCAGATCGCCGTGAAACGCCTCGCCCGGATGCAGGAAGAAACTCGGTGTTCCCGTGCTGGCCAGTGTGGCCGCCGCTTTGCGGCCCACGAGGCCCGATTTGCCCATTCCGGTCACTATCAGTTTGCCTTGACACGCCAGAATGCGGTCGACGGCCGCTATGAAACTGTCGTCGACGGACGATGCCATTCGTTCGAGCGCCGCCGCCTCGGTACGCAGCGTTCGGCGTGCCAGATCGAGTATCTCCTGTGATGTCAGTACGTTCATTGCTTTGCTTTTCGTTTCAGTCGGTTAAATAAGTTTGGCTACGACCGCTTCCAGATCGTCCAGATGCAGCATGTTGGGGCCGTCGCTCAATGCCTCGTCGGGCGACGGGTGCACCTCGAAGAAGTAGCCGTTGGCTCCGAACGCTTTGGCGGCCAATGCCATGGCCGGGACGAATTCGCGGTTGCCGCCGGTCTTGCCGCCAGCGGCGCCCGGTCGCTGCACGCTGTGGGTGCAGTCCATCATTACGGTGGACGCTATGCGCCGCATGTCGGCGATGTTGCGGAAATCGACTACCAGATTGTTGTAGCCGAACATGTTTCCGCGCTCGGTGAGCCACACCTCCGCTGCGCCCGATTTCACGGCCTTCTCGTAGGGGTATCTCATATCATCGCCAGAAAGGAACTGCGCCTTCTTGATG
>CAZFIN010000082.1:0-8357 GCA_964519525.1 uncultured Alistipes sp.
GTGGAGACCTACGTAGGCGACGTGCCCAATGTGCCGCGCATGATAGCGGGCCACAGCTACTGGACCAATACTCCGCTCGGGATGCTGCGCGGCATGCGCGAGGCGCTGGGCGACAGTCTGCGCCGTCAGGGCGTCGACTTCTGGCAGACGGAGTACTGCATCATGGGCAACGACGACGAGATAGGTGGCGGAGGCGGTTACGACTTCTCGATGCGCACGGCGCTCTACGTGGCGCGCGTCATACACCACGATCTCGTCTTTGCCGGCGCACGGGCATGGCAGTGGTGGCGCGCGGCGGGCGGCGACTACAAGGACGGGCTGCTGCGCGAGTACCGTGCGGCGGGCGATTCCGTCAGCGTCGGTGTGAGCGACTCGAAACTGCTGTGGACGCTCGGCAACTTCTCGCGTTTCATACGCCCGCAGGCGCGGCGCGTGGAGGTGTCGTGCGACGGACTCGACTGCGCGACCGATCCCGAAGGACTGATGGTCTCGGCCTACGAGAATGCCGACGGCAGCCGTGTGGTGGTGGCGATCAACTATTCAGGCGCTGCGCAGACGGTATCCCTCGGCTGGGGCCGCCGCACCCTGTGGCGCGCCTACCGCACCTCCGACCGTGCGGGCGACGACCTCGCGCCGGCAGGCGAGGTGAAGGGCGCCTCGGCGACTGTCATACCTCCCCGTTCGGTAGTCACTTTCGTCGGACGCAGATGACCGCGGACGCGGGGCAGGACCGCTGACTACCGGCGCAGACGCAGTGTGTCGCCGGTGTCCTCGAGTTCGAATATCCGGGCGCGCTCGGAGCCCGAGGGCGAGTTGGGGGCGTGGATCACGAGCCGCAGCACGCCGTCGAATCCGCGGAATATCATGCCGTGGCCTCCGTTGCGGCTGAACAGCGGCTCGGCCTGCTGGCGCCACGGTCCGGTTATGCGTCCGGTGGCCGACTCGGCTATTCCTATGGCATACTGTCCGTTCATGAAACTCGACCACACCATCAGCAGCTTGCCGCTGCGCGTGCGGTAGAGGAAGCAGCCGTCGGTGACGTAGGTCTTCGACGCACCCTCGCCGCTGCCCGTCGACCACGGTGCCGCCGAGGCGTGGAATAGCGTCACGGGCTGTCCGGCCGCACCCGACAGATCCTTCTTCAGTTCGACGAGTTTCATCCCGCCGTCGCCGGCCTGCACCCATTCGTGGCAGTAGACCATGTAGGGACGGCCCTCCTCGACCCACAGCGTGCCGTCGAGCGCCATTTCGTCGGCGGGTGTGGCCGGCAGCCGGTCGCCGATGGGCAGGAACGGACCTTCGGGCCGCTTGGCCGCGAATATCTGTGTGCCGCGGAACTGGTAGACGGGGTGTCCCTCCTTGCGCTTTTTCCACTCGATGTCGCTGTTGAGCGTAGCGAAAAGATAGTACTTGCCTTTATAACGGTGCACCTCGGGCGCCCACACGGGGCCGGTGATCCAGTTGTCCGCGGGTACGGTGAATACGCGCACAGGGCCGCTCCAGTTCTTCAGGTCGCTGCTTGTGAACATCTCCACGCCGCCGAGCGTTCGGCCGTCGCCGGTCCGCACCGATGACGAGCGGTACATGCGGTAGAGTCCGCTCTTCGCGTCGGGCATGATGTAGGGGTCGCGGATGTTGATCTCCTCGAGCGGCAGCATCCTCTGCTGTCCGGCCGCAGGCATAGCTGCGGCGAGCCATAATGCCATGGCCGTCAGTATCCTCTTCATACGGGGTTATTTTACGGTCGTGTTGTAGAAATTTTCGTCCTTGTCAACGCAGGCCGTGGCCTGCAGCCGCGCCTTGGGGTTGTTCAGCGTCACGGGACTGTCGGACTTGTAGTCGCGCATGCGGCATCCGCTGAGCGACACGGTCAGCTGACGGTCGCCCTCGACGAGCAGGAAATCGTCGGAGTATCCGTCGGCGGTCAGTGCGCCGTTCTTGCCCGAAAAGGCCTCGACGTTGGAGATGGCCGTGTGGCCCTCGCCGGTTATGACGATGGGGTGTATGCCGTCGGCGCAGCCCTTCACGTTGGCTATTATCGAGCCTTGCGCTATCTGCCAGTTGCGGTTGAACGTGCCTCCGCCGTCCTTGTATATGCCTATGCTCACGCAGTCGAGGTTGAAGTTGGTGAGCTGGCCGTAGGTGTGCCGTCCGAGGCGGATGCCGCCGTGTACGCCGAACGTGAATATGTCGATCATCTGCGCGTTGTCGGTGTGGTCTATCGAGTAGGAGAATGTCGGGCGGGCTATCACGGCGTCGATCACCTCGCGCGAGAACGGGCGGCCGAACAGCCGCTGGTTGGCGGGATTGACGTGGCAGTGCAGTATGCGCGGTATGTCGTAACAGTAGTCTATTGATATGAATTTGCCGCTGAGCGGGTAGCCGTAGCAGTGTTCGAAGAGGATCTGCTCGCAGATGTTGTCGCTGCGGCCGCGGAAATCCATCGCCTCGTATTCGCCGTAGAAGGTCAGACACGAGAGCGTGACGCCCTGCACGGTCTTGCTGCCGCTCATGCGTATCGTGGGCGGGTAGGCTATGATGCGGCTGCTGTCGGTGTGCGTCTGTTCGGGATACCAGAACTGTATGCCGCGCACCTGCGTCGACGACTCCACCGTGAGAAACGGCGCCTCGGTGTCGGTGATTACGAACAGCGAACCGGTGGGTTCGTCGCGCCGCGGATGTTTGGTGCCGCGTCCCACGGGGCCGTGCGCTCCGACGAGCGACACGTTCTGGCGCAGTACGATGCCCGAGGCCACGGGGTAGCCGCCCTCGGCCGGTTCGACGTAGAGCGCGGCGCCCGATGCGGCGGCCCAGTCGATGGCGCTCTGAAGGTTTTCACGGTTGGCCTGCGGCGTGTTGTTGGGCGTGACGCCGAATTCGCGGATGCTTCTCATCGGCTGCGCTGCGGCCGCAGCGGCCGCCACCAGTGCCGCGAGCAGCAGGATCAGGTTTCTTTTCATGGCTTGCAGTATTTCGATTGATTCATTTCAGCAGCAGTTCGCCCAGCTCCTCCACCGTGGCGACGATGTGCGTGGCGCCGTGCTGTTCCAGCTCCTCGCGTGTGCCGTAGCCGTAGAGCACGCCTATCGAGTCGATGCCCGTGGCGCGGGCTCCTATGATGTCGTGGCGACGGTCGCCTATCATCACCGTCCGCTCGCGTCCGATTCCCGTCCGGCGCAGCACATACTCTATCACGGCGGCTTTATTGGGCCGCTGATGGTCGGACGTGTCGCTGCCTATGAACACGAAGCGCCGGGCCAGACCGAAGTGTTCGAGCACCATCTGCGCTATGGGCGACGGTTTCGACGTGGCCACGCAGAGGTTCATGCCCGCGGCGGCGAGCCGGTCGAGCAGCCGGTCGATGCCGTCGTACATGCGGTTCTCGTAGAGACCCGTCACGTTGTAGTATTCGCGGAAGTAGCCGCACGCCTCGCGTGCCTGCGCGTCGGTGAATCCGTACATGTCGCGGAACGCGTCCATCAGCGGCGGTCCGATGAACTGCGTGAGCGCCTCGCGGTCGTCGGCCTCCACGCCGCATCGCCGCAGGGCGTATTGCGCGGCGGTGGTTATGCCGACGGCGGGATCGGTGAGCGTCCCGTCGAGATCCCACAGCAGGTTTTCATATCTTTTCATAATGTATCTTCGTTTGACGGCGTGCCGTCGTCCATGGGTCTGAAGTACTCCTTTATCTTTTTCGCCCGCGCCGCGCCCACCACTTCGGCTATCTGTGCCTCGGTCGCCTCGCGCACCTTGGCCACCGTGCGGAACTGCCGCATGAGCGCGGCGAGGCTCTTGGCGCCGATCCCGCCGATGTTCTCCAGCTCGCTTTTGATGAACGCGTTGCTGCGTTTCTGGCGGTGGAACGCTATGGCGAAGCGGTGTACCTCGTCCTGTATGTGCGTCAGCAGGTGGAACACGGGCGAGGTGGGGCGTATGCCGACCATCAGCGGCGGGAAGCCGTAGTAGAGCTCCGACGTGCGGTGGCGGTCGTCCTTGGCCAGACCGGCGATGGGTATGTCCAGCCCGAGCGCGCTCGTCACCTCGCGGATGGCGCCCATCTGCCCCTTGCCGCCGTCGGCGATTATGAGGTCGGGCATCTCGGCCCCCTCCTCCAGAAGCCGGGAGTAGCGGCGGTAGACGACCTCGCGCATTGAGGCGTAGTCGTCGGGCCCCGTCACCGTCTTCACGTTGAAGTGGCGGTACTCCTTGCGCGAGGGCTTGCCGTCGCGGAACACCACGCACGATGCCACGGGATTGGCACCCTGCAGGTTCGAGTTGTCGAAGCACTCGATGTGGCGCGGCCAGCGGTCGAGGCGCAGGGCCGTTTGCAGGGCGTTCATCAGCCGTTCGGTGTGACGCTCGGGGTTCTTTATCTCAAGGTTCTTCAGCTGTTCGGCGCGGTAGATGCGGGCGCTCTTGAGCGAGAATTCGAGCAGGTCGGCCTTCTCGCCGCGCTTGGGCACGGTGAACACCACCTTGTCGAACAGCAGCGTTGTCGACGGCAGGAACGGGACGATCACCTCGCGCGAGAGGTCGTGCGAGATGTTCTCGACGATGTGCTGTATGGCCAGCGTGAGCATCTCCTCAGGCGAGGCCTCCACGCCGGCCGACAGACTCACCGTGTGCAGCGCCACGATCGCGCCGTGACGCAGACGTATGAAGTTGCAGTAGGCCGCATCGTCGTCCTCGAGCAGCGAGAATATGTCGCAGTCGACGATCCTGGCGCTGACGATCACCGAGCGGCTCTGGTAGTTTTCCAGCGCGTCGAGCCGCTGCTTGTAGCGCTGTGCCGCCTCGAACTTCAGCTCGCCGGCGGCCGCGCGCATGTTCTGCTCGAGATAGCGGCGCACGGGACGCAGGTCGCCCTTCAGCACATCCTTCACCATCTCCACCAGCTCGGCGTACTCCTCCTCGCTCTGCGCGCCGATGCACGGCCCCTTGCAGTTGCCTATGTGGTATTGCAGGCACACTCCGTAGCGGCCTCGCGCCACGGCCTGCGGCGAGAGGTTCAGTTTGCACGTGCGCAGGGGCACCACCTCGCGTATGAACTCCAGTATCGAGTGCTGCATCGCCCCCGATCCGTAGGGTCCGAAGTACTGCGAGCCGTCGTGCCGCACGGTGCGGGTGGATTCGACGCGCGGGAAGTTCTCGCGGCGCAGGACTATCCACGGGTATGTCTTGTCGTCTTTGAGCAGTATGTTGTAGCGCGGCTGAAGGGTCTTGATGAGCGAGTTCTCCAGCAGCAGGGCGTCCTGCTCGCTGTCGACCACGATGTGGCGTATCTCATGTATCTGCTTCACCAGCACACGCACCTTGGGCGTGTGGTCGCGGTTCTGCACGAAGTACGACGACACGCGCTTACGCAGCGACTTGGCCTTGCCGACGTAGATCACCGTGCCGCCGCGGTCGAGAAACTGATAGACGCCCGGTGCGAACGGCAGTGCCGCCACCTGTCCCTTCAATATCTCCAGTCGGTTGTCCATGTCGCAAAATTAGGAATTTAATGTCTATTCGCAAAGGCGCCGTTGAAATCGCCGCGGTGCGGGCCGGGACTGCCGGCTGCGGCCGCAGCCCTGCGCGGCGTGTCTGCCGCCTGCGCGTTCCCTTACGGCAGGTCCTGCTCGCCGGCGGTTATCACCGCGTCCATCGGCCTGTCGTGAGGTTCGGCCGGCAGCGTGCCGAGCAGCTGGTGGCTGAAGCATACGCCTATGCGGCGGGCGCGGAATCCCTCGCGTGACATATAGCGGTCGTAGTATCCCTTGCCGCGCCCGAGCCGCAGTCCGCCGCGTGTGAACGCCATGCCCGGCACCACCATGAGGTCTATCTCCCCGGGCCGGCACGGTACGGTGCCTTGCGGCTCGTCGATCCCGAATGCGCCGCGCGCCATGGCCGCGGGGTCGAAGTCGTAGAACTCCATGCGCGCCTGTCCGTCCTCGTCGGGCTCCACCCTCGGCAGCACTATGCGTCCGGGCGCCGTGCCGATCAGGGCGCTTATGTCGATCTCGTCGGGCAGCGGCGCGAACAGGGCTGTTACGGCTGGATGCTCACTGTCGATGATCTGGCGCAGCCGTGCGGTCACGGCAAGCGACTGCCGCTTCTTCTCGCCGGTGCCGAGCGCGGCCGTCGCGCGCCGTATTGCGGTTCTCGTCTCCTTTTTGTCCATTGTCGTTGTCGTCGATTTGCTATGCCGGGGCGGCCGTGCGCCGCCGCGGTATGGTCGTCCGGCGTGAAATTGCCGGCGCATGGCCCCGGGCGCGTCAGCGGCGGGAGAAATTGTCCATAAAATTGGATTCAGCCTATTGTTATTCAACGAACAATGATTATCTTTGCACCAACTTGAGAAACAATTTCACAAACAAAAATAAACAAAATCTGTAAATTATGAGCTGTTTTTTATGCAATTCATCTCTCGGAAAGAAGCTGGTGATGAGCGTGACCGGTTGTTGCCTCGTCCTCTTCCTTCTGTTCCACATGTCAATGAACCTCGTGGCCATAATCAACCCCGAGGCCTACAACATGATCTGTGAGCTGCTTGGCGCCAACTGGTATGCGCTGGTGGCTACCGCCGGACTCGCCGCACTGGTGGTCCTGCACTTCGTCTATGCGATTATCCTCACCCTCAACAACTACCGTGCCCGCGGCAATCAGCGCTACGCTGTCACCGCAGCCGAGCCGGGTGTGGAGTGGGCATCGAAAAACATGCTCGTTCTGGGTGTGATCGTTGTTGGAGGTCTGCTGCTGCACCTCTTCAATTTCTGGAGCAAGATGCAGCTGGTCGAGCTGACCGGTGCCGAGGGTTCGATGATCGACGGATACCTCGTGTCGGCTCACGACGGTGCCACGCTGGTGGCCTACACCTTCTCGCAGTGGTACTATGTAGTGCTCTACATCGTATGGCTGGCCGCTTTGTGGATGCACCTCAATCACGGCGTGTGGTCGATGTTCCAGACCGTGGGCTGGGCCAACGACACGTGGTATCCCCGCCTGAAGTGCATCGGCAAGATCGTGTCGACGCTGCTGGTTCTGGGCTTCATGGCCGTCGTGGTCGTTTACTTCATATGCAGCCTCAAAGGATGTGCCGGCGCCTGCTGCGGCGGATGCTAACATTCAGCTTTTCACTCGAACAATTAAAAATCAACGGATATGGCTTTTAAGTTAGATTCAAAAATTCCCGCCGGCGAGTTGGCTCAGAAATGGAGCAACCACAAGGCGGCCATCAAGGTCGTAAGCCCCGCGAACAAGCGCAAGCTCGACATCATCATAGTAGGTACGGGTCTGGGCGGCGCGTCGGCAGCCGCTTCGCTCGGCGAGCTGGGCTACAACGTCAAGGTGTTCTGCATTCAGGACTCGCCGCGCCGCGCGCACTCTATCGCCGCGCAGGGCGGTATCAATGCGGCCAAGAACTATCAGAACGATAACGACTCGGTTTACCGTCTGTTCTACGATACCATCAAGGGTGGCGACTACCGTGCCCGCGAGGCCAACGTCTACCGTCTGGCCGAGGTCTCGAACCTCATCATCGACCAGTGCGTGGCTCAGGGCGTGCCTTTCGCACGCGAGTACGGCGGCCTTCTGGCCAACCGTTCGTTCGGCGGCGCGCAGGTATCGCGTACGTTCTATGCCCGCGGCCAGACCGGCCAGCAGCTCCTGCTGGGCGCATACGCCGCTCTGAACAAGGAGATCGCCGCAGGTTCGGTGAAGAGCTATCCGCGTCACGAGATGCTCGACGTGGTGATCGAGAACGGCGAGGCCCGCGGTATCATCGCGCGTAACCTCGTGACGGGCGAGATCGAGCGTCACGGAGCGCACGCCGTGGTCATCGCCACCGGCGGTTACGGCAACGTCTTCTTCCTCTCGACCAACGCCATGGCGTCGAACGGCTCGGCCGCATTCCAGTGCTACCGCAAGGGCGCCGGCTTCGCCAACCCCTGCTTCACGCAGATCCACCCCACCTGCATCCCCGTGCACGGCGACCAGCAGTCGAAGCTGACCCTCATGTCGGAGTCGCTGCGCAACGACGGCCGCATCTGGGTGCCGAAGAAGCTCGAGGATGTCAAGGCGCTGCGCGCCGGCACGCTCAAGCCTTCGCAGATCGCCGAGGAGGATCGCGACTACTATCTGGAGCGCCGCTACCCCGCCTTCGGTAACCTCGTGCCGCGCGACGTCGCTTCGCGTGCCGCCAAAGAGCGCTGCGACGCCGGCTACGGCGTGAACGAGACCGGTCTGGCCGTCTTCCTCGACTTCAAGACCGCCATCGAGCGTCTGGGCAAGGATATCATCAAGCAGCGCTACGGCAACCTCTTCGACATGTACGAGGAGATCACCGACGTGAGCCCCTACGAGGAGCCGATGCAGAT
>CAZFIN010000083.1:0-7856 GCA_964519525.1 uncultured Alistipes sp.
GGCCGGTGCCGAAGCCCGAGGCCTCGTTAACCATCACGGGAGGCTCCACCTCCAGATAGCCCGCACGCGTGTTGCAATCGAGGAAATAGTTTATCAGCGCACGCTGCAGACGCGCACCCTTGCCCTTGTAGACGGGGAATCCGGCACCCGTGAGCTTCACGCCCAGATCGAAGTCGATTATGTCGTACTTGCGGGCCAGTTCCCAGTGCGGCAGCGGATTCTCGGGCAGTTCGGTGTAGCTCTCGACCAGCTTCACCACCACATTGTCCTCGGCCGTCATGCCCTCGGGCACTATGTCGGCGGGAAAGTTGGGCAACAGCACGATCTGCGACTGCAACTCATTGCTTACCGACTGGTGCTCGGCCGAAAGTTCGGCTGAACGCGACTTGAGCGAGCCGACGAAACGCTTCTTCTCCTCGGCCTCCTCCTTCCTGCCCTGACCTATGAGCGCCCCGATCTGCTTGGCCGCTGCGTTCTGCTCGGCCAGACAGTTGTCCAGCTCGGCCTGAATGGCCTTGCGTCGGTCGTCCAGTTCCTCAATCTTGGCGATCACGGGAGCGGCATCCACGCCTTTCTTTGCCAAACGTTTGATGGCAAGCTCCTTGTCATCCCTGAGTTGCTTCAATGTCAACATAACCCTTAACTGTTTTATTCGGTTTACGAATTGCAAAGTTATAAAAAATACGCTTTCATTCTCCAGCGCGTGCAGCTTTTTTCGCCGCACACGGCCGCCGCAGGCAAAAAGCGGAGGCAAAATAGCGCTCTTTGACCATTCTTTACTATTTTTGCAGATCGTATCAGTTATGCGCACTATCGAACTGCTCTCGCCGGCAAAGGATCTCGCCGCAGCCCGCGCTGCCGTGGATTACGGAGCGGATGCCGTCTACATGGGCGGCACCCGCTTCGGGGCGCGCCGTGCCGCCGCCAATCCGGTCGACGACATAGCGCGCGCCGCGGAGTACGCCCACCGTTACGGCGCAAGGGTGCACGCCACGCTCAACACGGTGCTGTTCGATCACGAGCTGGCCGAAGCCGAGGCACACGCACGCGAACTTATCGCGGCCGGCGTCGACGCCCTCATCGTGCAGGACATGGCGCTGCGGCGCATGAATCTGCCCGCGGAGCTTCACGCCTCGACACAGACGGGCAACACCACGCCCGAAGGGGTACGGTTCCTGCAGGATTGCGGATTCGCCCGCGTGATACTCGAACGCTCGCTCTCCCTCGACGACATACGCCGCATACGCGCCGCGACCACGGTGGAACTCGAATGTTTCGTTCACGGCGCCATCTGCGTGGGCCACAGCGGACGCTGTTTCCTGTCGCGCTCGACCTCGGCACGAAGCGGCAACCGCGGCGAATGCTCGCAGCCGTGCCGTCTGCCCTACGACCTTAAGGACGGAGCGGGACGCACGCTTCTCAGCGGCAGACATCTGCTCTCGGTGCGCGACCTCGATCTGTCGGACGATCTGGAGGAGCTGATCGACGCCGGCATAGCCTCGTTCAAGATCGAGGGACGTCTGAAGGACACGCGCTATATAAAGAACGTGGTGGCGCACTACCGCCGCCGGATAGATGCAATCATCGGGCGGCGCGCCGACATAGCGCGGCCGTCGTGCGGCCGCAGCGTACCAGATTTCACGCCCGACCCGGCCAAGAGTTTCACACGCGGCGCCTCGCACTACATGCTCCACGGCAAATGCGCAGGCGTGGCGTCGTTCGACACGCCCAAGGCCATCGGGGAACGCATGGGCCGCATAGTGCGCACGACACGTCGCGGATTCGCGCTCGACCGTGACGCCGGCATCGGGTCAGGCGACGGAATATGCATCCTCACGCCCGACGGCATTGCCGGCACCAACGTGAACGGAGTGGAGAACGGGCTCGTCATTCCCAACCGCACCGACGGCATGCGGGCCGGAGCCGAGGTGTTCCGCAACTACGACCACCGTTTCACTCTCGCCCTCGACCGCAGCCGCACGCGCCGCACGATAGATGCCGAGGCGCATCTCACGCTCGGCCCGGAGGGCATACGGCTCGTCCTGCGCGACTGCGAGGGCACCGAAGCCGCAGTGGAACGCCGCACGGCGCTCGGGTCGGCCGAGGATGCCGAAAAGATGAAACTGACGGCGCAGAGGACAATAGCCAAGAGCGGCGACACGATTTTCGCCGTCGGCAGAGTGACGGTCGACGGCGCGGAGCTGTTCGCCCCCGCCTCGCTGCTGAGCGACATGCGCCGCGAAGGACTCGACGAGCTGCTCCGCCTGCGCATGCTGCGTCCAATCCCCCACCGCATAACCGCCGACGACGGAGCGGCCCGCTACCCTGCCGACACCGTTTCGCGCTACGAGAACGTCACCAACGGCATGGCCGCCGAATTCTACCGCATGCACGGCGCGCGGCACATAGAACCGCCGCTGGAGACCTCGCCCACCGAGGGGCAGCGCGTAATGGTCAGCAGCTACTGTCTGCGCCGCGAGATCGGCCAGTGCCTGAAGGATCCCGCGACGCCGCGCGGCGACCTGTACATCGAGCACGGCACGGCGCGCTACCGCCTCGAGTTCGACTGCCGGCGGTGCGAGATGTCGCTGACGGACTGCAGCCGCAGCAAGAGGAGCGCGGGCCGGAACATATTGAGAAAAACAAACGACTAAACGACAATGAGCCAGCTTATAACACCATCGTTTCCCGACTACGAACTCATAGACTCGGGCGACTTCGAGAAACTGGAACGCTTCGGCCGCTACATAACGCGCCGTCCCGAACCGCAAGCCATCTGGCACCGCTCGCTCGGCGAGGAGGAATGGCGCGCCGCGGCACACGCATCGTTCATGCGCACATCATCATCGCGCAGCGACGAACGCGGCGAGTGGCACAACGCCCCGCAGATGCCCGACCGATGGACCGTCGGCTATGCCTACAAGCGGATGGACATACGCATGCGTCTGGGACTCACCGCATTCAAGCACGTGGGCATATTTCCCGAGCAGGCCGCCAACTGGAACTTCATCTACGACCGCACGGAGCGACTTGCGGCCGACGGCACCGCACCGCGCATACTCAATCTGTTCGCCTACACGGGAGGAGCCACGCTGGCGGCACGCGCGGCCGGCGGCGAAGTGACGCACGTCGACTCGGTGAAACAGGTGGTGAGCTGGGCGCGAGAGAATATGGAGCTGAGCCGCATGGACGGCGTGCGATGGATCGTGGAGGACGCGCTGAAGTTCGTGCAGCGCGAGGTGCGGCGCGGCAACCGCTACCACGGCATAATACTCGACCCGCCCGCATACGGACGCGGCGCCAACGGCGAGAAATGGGTGCTTGAGGAACACATCGGCCAGATGCTGGAGTGTTGCGCGCGGCTGCTCGATCCCGACCGGGGATTTCTGGTGCTCAACCTCTACTCGATGGGACTGTCGGCCCTGCTGGCACGCACTGCCGTGCGTCAGTGTTTCGGCACCGGCGGCGAGGAGTTCGGCGAGCTGTATTTCGACGACCGCAGCGGAAAGTCGCTGCCGCTGGGAACATTCTGCCGATTCGCGCGATAATGCGGCGGAGGGAGCTGCCGAGCACAATTTTTGTCACGGGACTTTACACGCAACACGGTAAACAATGAATAAATTCTTCGAACTGTTCTGGTCCTTCTTCAAGATAGGACTGTTCACATTCGGCGGAGGATATGCGATGATCCCCATCATACAGAACGAGGTCATCACCCGCCGGCACTGGATCGCCGAAGGAGAGTTCCTCGACCTGCTCACGCTGGCACAGTCGGCGCCGGGCCCCATATCGCTCAACACATCGGTGTTCGTAGGTTACAAGATGTACGGTTACGCCGGTGCGGCGGCGGCGTTGCTGGGAGTGGTGCTGCCGTCGTTCACGATAATACTCGTCGTGGCGGTGTTCTTCTCGCAGATACGTCACAACGCCGTGGTCGACGCGGCATTCAAGGGGATGCGCCCCGCCGTGGTGGCCCTCATCATCGCACCCATAGCCGGGTTCACCAAAGGCATGCACCGGATGCTCGTATCGGTGGCCGCCGCCGTGGCGCTCGCAGTGTGGCATTTCGGCATCTCGCCAATATACATGCTCGTGGCCGGTGCGGCTGCCGGCATAGCTTGGGCGGCACGCCGCGGAAAAAATGTCGTACGTAACGGAAAGGAGGCCGGACGATGATCTACCTGAAACTATTCTACAGCTACCTGAAGATAGGATTCTTCGGGTTCGGCGGAGGATACGCCATGCTGTCGCTCATACAGAACGAAGTGGTGGTGCAGAACGGATGGATGACGAACGCCGAATTCGCCGACATAGTGGCCGTATCGCAGATGACACCCGGACCGATAGCCATAAACTCGGCCACATACGTGGGCTACACCGTGGCGGGATTCTGGGGTTCGGTCGTGGCGACGGTATCGGTGTGTCTGCCGGCGCTTACGCTCATGATACTCATCACGAGGTTCTTCCTGCAACTGCGCGACAACCGCTACGTGAAAGGGGCCATAGCCGGAATGCGTCCGGTGGTGATAGGCATGATAGGAGCCGCGGCGCTGATGCTGATCTTCCCTTCGTCCGACGACGGGCGCAGCTTCATCGACGCATGGAGCTGGCTGCTGTTCGCGGCCACGCTCGCAGCGTCGTACAAAAAGGCGAACCCCATACTGCTGATCGTACTGTCGGCCGCGGCGGGAATAGCGATATACCTATGAATCACTTGTAGCACCGCATCGGCGGGCCGGATGCGAACTACCGCGCGAGGCCGGCGCAGCTACTCCTCGTACAGCAGATAGCGGCGGCGCAGCTCGCGATACTTATCGAGCCCGGGCTGCCACACCGCGCGAATCTCGTCGGCCGACCGCCCTTCGACGATCATGCGACGCACGTAATCCACACCGACGAGCTTCTCGAACATGGGAGTGAAGAACTTCTCGCCCAGCCCGAGATTGCGATAGGCGTCGATCACATATTCCAGATCGAAACCCCGGCCGACAACCTCCTCGTCGGGCAGACCGCGCAGATCGCGGCCGCGACACTCCCTATCCTTCAGAGGCGGATTCTTCGCGCCGGCAACCGAACGCGGCGTGAACGAGAAATCGCCGCCCTCGTAATCGGGATGGCCGTAACACTCGAAAGGGAAAGCGGTACCGCGGCCGAGCGAGCAGACCGTACCCTCGAACAGGCACACCGACGGATAGAGATAGACAGAATGCTGCGTCTGAAGATTCGGCGACGGCGCCACGGGCAGCACGTAACGCGTCGAATGGCTGTAACCCTCGCACTTCACCACCTGCAGCTCGCAGTCCTTGCACCACCCCTCGCCACGGGCCATGACGGCTATCTCGCCCATCGTAAGGCCATGCACCACGGGAATGGGCAGCGCGCCGACGCCCGACTTGTGCTTCATGTCGAGCACAGGGCCGTCGACATACATTCCGTTGGGATTGGGACGGTCGAGAATCACCACACTGCGACCGCAGTCGGCACACGCGTCGATCATGCGCAACATGGTTATATAATAGGTATAGAACCTGAGGCCCACATCCTGCATGTCCACCACGAGCAGATCGAACTTGTCCATGGTCGCGGCCGAGGGACGCCCCGACCCGCCGTCGTACAGCGACCAGATGGGGATGCCGGTCTTCTCGTCGACCGAACTGCCCACATGTTCGCCCGCATCGGCCCCGCCGCGGAATCCGTGTTCGGGCGAGAATATGCCGGCCACCTCGATGCCTTCGTCGCAGAGCATATCCACCAGATGACGGTCGCCGACCATGGCGGTATGGTTGGCCAGAACGGCCACGCGCCGGCCGCGCAACGCCGCAAGATATTCGCCGGTACGCTCGGCACCGACCGTCACGCCGCCGTCGGGTACGGCGGCCGACACGCGGCACCCCGACAGAAGCAGTATAGAAAACAGCAAAACTATCCGAATCATAATCCAAACATTATCACGACGGCCCTACTCGCCGCCGAACTGCATCAGATACTCCTTGATGAATGCGTCGATGTCGCCGTCCATCACGGCCTCGACATTCGATGTCTGACAGCCCGTGCGGTGATCCTTCACGCGACGGTCGTCGAACACATACGAGCGGATCTGCGATCCCCACTCGATGCGCTTCTTCGTAGCCTCCAGAGCCTGCTGCGTGGCACGCCGCTTCTCCATCTCGCGCTGGTAGAGCTTCGAGCGCAGAATGCGCATGGCGTTCTCGCGGTTCATGAGCTGCGAGCGCGTCTCCATGTTCTCGATCAGGAACTCGACGGGTTCGCCCGTATCGGCATCCTTGCCGTGATAGCGCAGACGCACGGCCGTCTCCACCTTGTTGACGTTCTGGCCGCCAGCACCGCTCGAACGGTAGGTGTCCCACTCGCAGTCGGAGGGGTTGATCCTGATCTCGATGGTGTCGTCCACCGCCGGCGACACGAACACCGAGGCGAATGTGGTCTGACGCTTGTTGTTGGCATTGAACGGCGACAGACGCACCATGCGGTGCACGCCGTTCTCGCTCTTAAGATAACCGTAGGCGAAATCGCCCTCGATCTCCAGCGTACACGACTTCACGCCCACCTCGTCGCCCGCCTGATAGTCCATCATGCGGTACTTGTATCCGCGCGCATCGCACCAGCGGGTGTACATGCGCAACAGCATCGACGCCCAGTCGAGGGCTTCGGTGCCGCCGGCACCCGCATTGATGTCCATGATGGCGCCCATCTTGTCCTCCTCGCGGCGCAGCATGTTGCGAAGCTCCAGAGCCTCGATGCGCTCCATCGTCACGCGGTAGTGCCCGTCCATCTCCTCCTCGGAGGCAAGCCCCGCCACGACGAACTCGGGCAGCAGCTGCAGATCCTCGACACCCTTGGCCACGGCGTCGTAATCATCCACCCAACTCTTGATCGACGCCACCTTGCGCAGCTGCTTCTGCGCCGCGTCGGCATCGTTCCAGAAATCGGGATCCTGAGTCTTCTCCTCTTCGTTCTGAAGATCTATTTTACGCTGAGCGATGTCAAAGACACCTCCCCAACGAATCCTGTCGTCTTATAGCCTCTTTAATCTGTTCTTCCGTAATCATGGCTGATCTTGGTTTAATGTTTGTTTCCTGTCTATAACGCCGCTACTCGATCTCCCAGTCCACACCGTCCTTGCGGTCCTTCACGCGGATACCTATGGCAGTCAGATCGTCGCGTATCTTGTCCGACACGGCCCAGTTGCGGTCGGCCTTGGCCTGCTGACGCATGGCCAGCAGCATCTCCACCAGCGGCGACACCATGTCGTTGCCCGAAGCCCCGGCGGCTTTTTCGTCGCGCAGACCCAGAATGTCGAACACATAGAGGTTCACCGTGCGGCGCAACGCCTCCAGATCGTCGGCCGTCACGGTCTGATGACCCTCGGCTATCTGGTTTATCACGCGCACCCAGTCGAACAGCGCCGAGATCACCATGGGCGAATTAAGATCGTCGTCCATGGCTGTGCGGCAGCGCTCCTCCAGTTCGGCGACATTCACCGTCGACGAGGCCGACGGACTGATCTTGCCCAGCGTCTCCACGCCCTTCATCAGACGGTCGAGTCCCTTCTCGGCGGCTTGCAGAGCGTCGTTCGAGAAGTCGAGCGTCGAGCGGTAGTGAGCCTGAAGCACGAAGAAACGGATGGTCATGGGCGAATAGCCCTGTACCAGCATCTCATGCGTGCCGGTAAACATCTGCTCCAGCGTGATGAAGTTACCCAGCGCCTTACCCATCTTCTGGCCGTTGATGGTAATCATGTTGTTGTGCACCCAATAGCGTGCCGAATCGTGCCCCAGCGCAGCCGTCGACTGCGCGATCTCGCACTCGTGGTGCGGGAACAGCAGGTCCATGCC
>CAZFIN010000084.1:0-7835 GCA_964519525.1 uncultured Alistipes sp.
CGCAGCACCTCTACGAGCAGGGACTCATCACCTACATGCGTACCGACTCGGTGAACCTCTCGTCGCAGGCCATAGGCCAGTGCAAGCAGGAGATCGTGCGCATGTTCGGCGAGAAATACTCGTCGGCACACAACTACAAGACCAAATCGAAAGGCGCTCAGGAGGCACACGAGGCCATCCGCCCGTCATACATCGACCGCACGCAGATCGAGGGCACGGCGGCCGAGAAACGCCTCTACGAACTGATATGGAAACGCACCGTGGCCTCGCAGATGGTGGCCGCCGAGGTCGACCGCACCACGGTAGCCATCGACATGGACGGCACGCAGTGGCAGTTCGCGGCCACGGGCGAGGTGATCCGCTTCGACGGATTCCTGCGCCTCTACTCCGAGTCGACCGACGACGAGCCGGCCGAGAGCGGCGAGAGCGTACTGCCCAAGATGGAGGTCGGCCGGAAGGTCGCCGCGTCGCAGATCACCGCCACCGAACGGTTCACGTCGGCTCCCGCCCGCTACAACGAGGCCTCGCTGGTCAAAAGGCTCGAGGAGCTGGGCATAGGCCGTCCCTCGACCTACGCGCCCACCATCACCACCATCATCAACCGCGGCTACGTGGTCAAGCAGAACCGCGACGGACAGAAGCGCACCTACACGGCCCTCGCGCTGTCGGCCGCCGGCAAGATAACGGAGAAGACCCTGAGCGAGAACTGCGGCAAGGAGAAGAACCGTCTGGCCCCCACCGATATCGGCATGGTGGTGAACGACTATCTGGAATCGCAGTTCGCCCAGATCATGGACTACAACTTCACGGCCAACGTCGAGAAGGAGTTCGACCGCATAGCCGACGGCGACATAACGTGGGGACAGATGATCGACCGTTTCTACGGCCCGTTCCACGACATGGTGGACAAGGCCATCGAGACGCATAACGACAAGAGCGGTCAGGTCCGCATACTGGGCACCGACCCCGCGTCGGGACAGACCGTCAAGGCCCGCATAGGCCGCTACGGCCCGATGGTCGAGATCGAGGCGGCCGACGGCGGCAAGAGCCGTTTCGCGTCGCTCAAGAAGGGGCAGCTCATCGAGTCGATCACGCTCGGCGAGGCGCTCGAACTGTTCGCCCTGCCGCGCAATCTGGGCAAGTACGAGGGCGAGGACCTCATGGTCGGCATAGGCCGCTACGGCGCCTACGTGCGCTACGGCAACTCGTTCGCCTCGCTGGCCAAGACCGACGACCCCTACACCGTGAGCTACGACCGTGCCGTGCAGCTCATCGAGCAGCACAAGGCGCAGGCCGCGGCATCGTCGGCGCCGCTGAAGACCTTCGCCGAGGACAAGGAGATGGTGATAAAGAACGGCCGCTACGGCGCCTACATAGCCTGCAAGGGCAAGAACTACCGCATCCCCGCCGGCCGCAAGGCCGAGGAGCTCACCTACGACGAGTGCGTGAAGATAGTCAGCGCGCCGAAGAAGAGCGCGCCCCGCAGGAGCACCCGCAAGGGATAACACACCGAACGCAACGACGAACATATACCTTAAAATCCTAATATTATGAAGAAATTAACTCTTTTGACAGTCATGGCACTGGGCGCGGCCCTCACCGTCGCCGCTCAGGACAGCAAGCCCGAGGGCTACAAGTTCACCGACACCAAGACGGTGAAGACGGTGCCCATCACCAACCAGTACAAGAGCGGTACCTGCTGGTGCTTCTCGACCGTTTCGTTCATCGAGGAGGAGATCCTGCGCGCCGGCGGCCCCGAGGTCAAGCTCTCGGAGATGTGGATCGTCCGCAACATCTACTTCGAGAAGGCCGTCAAGTACGTGCGTCTGCACGGCTCGCTCAACTTCGCCGTAGGCGGAGCCGCCCATGACGTGACCCACGCCATCGAGAAGTACGGCATCGTTCCGCGCGAGGTGTACACCGGTCTGAACTACGGTACCGAGCTGCCCGAGTTCGGCGAGATCGACGAGGTGCTGAAGGCATACGTCGACGCCATCATCAAGAACAAGAACGGCAAGCTGACCCCCGCATGGCAGGACGGTCTGAACGCCATCCTCGACTCGTATTTCGGCAAGCGTCCCGAGACGTTCACCTACAACGGCAAGGAGTACACTCCCAAGTCGTTCGCCGAGTCGCTGCCCGTTAAGATGGACGACTACATCGAGTTCTCGTCATACACCCACCACCCCTTCTACTCGAAGTTCATAATCGAGGTTCCCGACAACTGGCTGTGGGATGCCGTGTACAACGTGCCCCTCAACGAGATGATGGCCATCGTCGACGCCGCTCTGGCCGCCGACCACCCCGTAGCATGGGGTACCGACGTGAGCGAGAAGGGATTCCGCGGTGCCAAGGCCATCGGTGTCATCCCCGAGGAGGCCGAGAAGAACATGGTAGGCTCGGATGCCGAGCGCTGGGGCAAGCTGTCGTCGGCCGAGAAGGAGGCCAAGATCTACAGCCTCGACCAGCCCGTGAAGGAGAAGACCATCACGCAGGAGATGCGTCAGGAGGCCTACGACAACTACGAGACCACCGACGACCACGGCATGGTGATCGTGGGTACCGCCGTCGATCAGAACGGCTCGCCTTTCTACAAGGTGCAGAACTCGTGGGGCGACCGCGGTCCGTTCAACGGATTCTACTACTTCTCGCGTCCGTTCGTCGAGTACAAGACCATGGACATCATGGTCAACAAGAACATCGTCCCCAAGGAGATCCTCAAGAAGATCGGACTTAAGTAATCACAAGACTTGAAAATTTGCTTTTAAGTATTAAGTGGCCCTGTTGGGCGGATCCGCCGGACCTTTCGGTCCGGCGGATCTTTTTTCGTGCCGGCGGCAGCCCGCCGCAGGGAGGTGGCTGCGGGCAGCGTGGGCAGCGTGGGCGACCCCGGGCGGCTGCGGGTGACTGCGGGTGACTGCGGGTGGCTGTGGGTGACTGCGGGTGGCTGTGGGTGACTGCGGGTGGCTGTGGGTGGTTGCGGGCAGCGCGGGCAGCGCGGGACAGACAAGAAGCCCCGCCACGACGCAACGAAAAAGAGACTGCCGGCCTTGCGGGCCGGCAGTTCCGGTTAGTCAAACCTCGGCCGGATCGGCCGACGGGCTAAAGCCTCGACACCTCGTCGAGAGCCTTGCGCGCCTCGGCGGTTATCTCGCGCCACGGCTGCGACGCATCGTTCACGTTGGTCGTGCGTATCTTCTCCAGCACCTTGTCCACGGCGCTCACATCGGCTCCCGCGGCACGCAGCGCACGCACCTTCTCGACGATCTCGATGCCGTCGATCAGACGCTCGAATCGCACCGACGAACGTGCGAAGGGGTACACCAGATAGGTGTCGCCCGAGCTCCAGCTGCCGTAGCGCGAATCGGTCTGCGGATCGGCAGGCCACGAGTTGTAGGCCCAGCGCAGCATGCCGTCGTAGTCCCACGCCAGACCGTACCAGCCCAGCAGCTCGGCCTCGAACGGAGCCGAGTAGGTGAACGTGTTGGGATAGAGCGGGCCGCAGCACACGTAGAACGTGGTGTTGAAACCCTGCGCGCGACGCTCCACTATGTCGGCATGGTCGGCCGGCTGGCCCTGCGCCACGCACACGTCGCGCATCATGGTGTACTTCTTGTACGACTTGTGGTTGTCGGCCAGCGCGAAGCCCATCTCGGGCGCACAGCGCTCCAGCACCTTCACCGCGGCGTCCATCGCCTCGGGCGAACGCTCGTCCATGGCTATGTTGGTTATGCCCAGCCAGCCCCTGTCGGCCAGATGGCGCTTGAAGTCGAGCAGGAACGGCTCCCACATCTTCGGGAATACCGGCGTGCCGGGCTCGGCCTTCACCGTCACCTTCTCGCCGCGGGCCTCGTCGAAATAGTCGAGCTCGCAGTTCCACGGCACCATCGAGTAGCAGTTTATCATCCGGTCGATGCCCAGCGAGAGCATGAACTCCACCCAGCGGTCGAACACGCTGTAATCGTAGCTCCACGAACCGTCGCGGTGCAGTGTCCACGCGATCATGTCGCCGTAGGCGTCGTAGCACTGATGGTTCCACGGATCCTTGTTGAGCGTGGCCGTCACCACCTTCTGGCCCGCCGCGGCGAGCATGGTCATGAGCGGCCGCATAGCCTCGAAGTGGGCGTCGCTCCACATCTCCAGCCCCTCGGCGCGCGCCACCGACGAGGGGTGCTGCCACAGATCGAGATGGTAGTTCCACTTGTCGGGCGAGGGCAGCGTATGGTCCTGCACCTCAAGCGTGAGGGGCAGACGCACCTTGCCGCAGCCGTGGCGGCGCACCACGATCTCCGACTCGTACACTCCGGCCGCGGCATCCTGCGGCACCTCCACCGTCACCCACACGGGGCGCACGGTGCGGGGCTCCATGTCGAAACGCGACAGCGTGTCGAGCATGTCGGCCGCGAGCATGCTCGGACCGTGAACGCGGAACGTCGTGTCGGCCAGTGTGTAACGCACGAAACGCGTCTGCGCCGCCGAGGCGGGCAGCACGGCGCCGGCCGACTTGAAATCCTTCACCTCGCACGTCACGCCGTCGGCCCCGTCGCGCGTCCACAGCAGCACCTGCGCCGAGGCGCGCTCGCCCTTCCATGCGGTCATCCTGTAATTCTTGCACTCCGGCAGCTGCGGCACCGTGCTGCGCGGATAGCGCACGTCGGGATCGCCCCACGCACCGTTCAGTCCGGCGGCGGCATGCGCCCACTCCTGCTCCTGCGCGGCCGTGACGGCCACCGGATCGTCGGCTTCGGCGAAGGTCTCCACCTTCTCGTATGCGCCGCAGCATCCCGCCGCGGCCATTCCTGCCGCCAAGGCGGCCGAAATGACGGTAATTCTGAAATCGTTCATGTCGGTAAAATTTTTATTTCGGTTAATATTTCAAACATCGCATCCGGCCGTCGCTTCACGCGGATCGCCGCTTCACGGCATCGGACCGCAGCCCGCTGAAGGCCGTTCCATCTCACAAATTTACAATTTTTTCCTCATCCGCCGGCGTTCCGGGCGACTAATTTGTCCCGATCGGGCACGGGCGGCGACGTTTTTTGCCGCATTTTACTACCTTTGCGGTGTCGACCGTTCGACGCCCAAACCCGATCACGATATGAAAAGAGAACTGTTCAACACATTCGTACTCGCCGTACTGGCCGGCCTGATGATAGGCTTCGGCTGCATAATCTACCTCATGTGCCCCAACCGCATCGTGGGAGCCTTCATGTTCTCGTTCGGACTGCTCACCATCGTGTGTCAGGGTCTGGCCCTCTACACGGGCCGCGTGGGCTACTTCCGCCGCTACGGCTGGGCCGACATGGCCGTCACGCTGGCCGGCAACTTCACCGGCACGTTCCTGCTGGCCCGCGCCTTCGCGCTCACGCGCCACACGTGCGACATCGCGTCGGTGGTGGCGCCCAAACTGGCCGACTCGTCGCCGAGCATATTCCTGCTGGCCGTGGGGTGCGGCGCGATGATGTATCTGGCGGTCGACTCCTACCGCCGCTCGCAGTCGTGGCTGTTCGTGATACTTCCCGTGGCGATATTCATCCTCAGCGGATTCGAACACTCGATCGCCAACATGTTCTACCTCTCGCTGGCCGGGGCGTGGGACCTCGACGCCCTGCGCATAACGCTGCTCGCCATAGCGGGCAACGCCGCCGGCAGCTGGCTGATAAACAGCAGCAACTTCACGCTGAAGACCGGCGGCGGACACTGACGCGCACCGCCGTCAGCGCCCCGGCACGACATCATCCATCCACAGCGCGAATCCCCGTTCCACCTCGCCGCGCACGGGCTTGGCCCCCGGCCTCGACCCGCACCTTCACGCGGCCTCCGGTGTCGACCACACCGCAATCGGCAACGCTGTCGGGCAGACGGCACCGCGCGGCGCGGCGCAGAACGGGAGCTATGTCGATTCGGCCCGCGGCGGCGGCATACAGACGCATGGAGCCTATCGTCGCGCCGCTCTCGGTATCGACGACGGCGAATGTTATGTCGCGCGCCTCGCCCTCGGCGTCGAAAGCGTAGACGAGCGGTGAGCGGAACGATGAGAATCCCGCCGGAACAGATGTGAATTTCATTGGATAAGATGTTTTTAGGATAAATCTTCAGGTATCGGCGGCCGAAACGCAGAACGCCGGAGCGAAGTGCAGGGCCGGGCCGAGGTGCCGGACCGCCGGAGCGAACGCCGGTTGCCGGAGCGAACGCCGGCCGGCGTCAGAAGAAGGTCACCACCTCGGCGGTGGCCGTGGCCGACACCTCGCCGTGGGTGGTCAGCGTGCTGTCGGCGGCGCGTATGCGCAGATTCTCCACCGACACCACACGGCTGCGCTCCGAAAGCGACGCGAACAGCTCCACCAGATCGTGCTCCATGCGCGCCCACGCCCCGTTGCGCTCCTCGGGCGACAGTTTCGCGCCGGCATCGAGCGCATGCAGCGTCACCGCGTATGTGATCTTGCCGTGGCTGCGCCCCTCCATCGACCGGAATTCCGGCGGCGACAGCCATATGGCCGGATAGGCGGTTACGCGCTGCGAGATGTAGCGGTCGTCGGCCGAGTGAAATTCATAGCCGTTTTCGGCCGCGATGCTCTCCACGGCACTGAGCAGATAGGTACGGTTCATAAGCGTGTGTTTATAGGGAACTGCAACGCAGTCGCCTGTTAATATTATGTTCATAATCGTGTCGATACATGTTCACCGGATGTTGGCAAAATGTTGACAGCGCGACGGCGCCGGTTCATAACGGCCTTATTGCGTGCATCCTGCATCACCGGCACAGTCTGTCGATAACTTTCGCCGCCGGTCCGTCCGCATGTTCATAACCGTTTCCCGCAAACGGGTTCCATGCCTTGCCACCCCTCGGCGGCTGTTCGCCGCCGAGGACGTCCGGCCGCACCGATCAAAAATTTAACTTCCGCAGCCCTCCCTCCGCACTGCGCGCATACAGCAGCCTGTCCGGAGACCGCCTGTCCGCAACAGTGCGCCTCGAGCTTCACAAAAGCCAAACATCTGATTATTACGGATCATTCGTCACGCCGCCGCAACGTGATCCGTCCGACGGTGCAAATATACTGCGTGGAAAAGCGTTTGTCAAGTATTTTGACGATAAAAATTCAAATATTTGATTACGATTTTATGTCCGCACGCGCCGCGCCATCGTCCAACGTCCTGACATACCGCCCGATACCAGCCGCCCGCCGCCCGTCTGCCGCACACCGCCCGAACCCCGCATGCGCGGGGACGCGGGACGGGCCGCGAAACCCGCACACGCCGCATCGCAAAACCTGCGGGCGGCAAAGTTGTATATAACCGCCTAATTTTATAACTTTGCATCTTGGAATCAAGCGCATTTACGACAATGGACATTAAGAAGACGATAAAGGACAGGAACAACATAATAAAGGCCATGTGGATCGTCACCCTCGGCCCCGTGGCGCTCATCTTTCTGATGCTTGCGCTGGCCGCGCTGGGCGTGTTCGGACGCATACCCTCGTTCGAGGAGCTGGAGAATCCCAAGAGCAACCTCGCCACCGAGATCTACGGCGACGACGGCCACGTGATAGGCTCGTTCTTCGTCGAGAACCGCTCCTACGTGCAGTACGCCGATCTGTTTCCGCAGGACTCGACGCAGCATCTGACGCTCGACGGCCGCGACGTGCCCCCCATCGTGGCGGCGCTCATAGCCACCGAGGACGTGCGTTTCCGCAGCCATTCGGGCATCGACATCCCGTCGCTGTTCCGCGTGGGAATCAAGACCGTGGCTCTCCGCAACCACTCGCAGGGCGGCGGCAGCACCATCACCCAGCAGCTGGCCAAGAACCTCTTCCCGCGCGACACGGTGCGCAACC
>CAZFIN010000085.1:0-7756 GCA_964519525.1 uncultured Alistipes sp.
CTCGCCCCACTTGCCTGTTTCGTTATGCTGTGCCATCTTATCGCTGCCAAAAAGCTTGAGTGCGAGCTGCTGGCGGCCCTTCTCGCTCTCGACGAAGAAGCCGAGCTTCTGCGACAGATTGCGCAGCGCCTGAATCACGTATCCGGGCGTGTTCGCCCTCGGACAGCGCGGCCGGCACGACATGCACTCGCCGCAGTACCATATCGTATCGCTCTTCATCAGCTCCTCTATCGCCTCGTCGTCGCGCGTCTGCACCGTGCTCACTATCTGGCGGGGGTCGTAGTTGTAGAATGCCGCCGCGGGGCACACCGCGGTGCACACCCCGCAGTTCATGCAGGCTGTAAGTCCCTCGCGCAGACGGACATCTTCGAGCAGCATGTCGAAATATCTACCCATATGAAAAAAGTAACTTTGCTTAAAGTGCAAAGTTACTGTAAATGGCGGTTCCGGCCGGTGGTATAAATACTTATTTAGACGGCCGCATGCTTCGATCTGCTGTCGTCACGGTGCCTCGCGCCCGATTCGGCCGCAGTCCGTGCGCCATGCGTCAGCGCACGGGGAACTCGGTGACGCGCAGCGTGGTGCAGCCGTAGGGTATGAGCGTTATCTCGACCTCGGGACCCACCTCGCCCGCCGGCGCCTGCTGGTTGTGGAAATTGAACGCGGCGGCCGAGTTGCGGTCGGTCGTCCACTGCGGCAATACGCGTGCGCGTCCCTTTATGGCTATTGGGGCCGCCTGCACCGACCACGGTCTGTCGGAGCATTCGCCCCGCTCCACCTTGAAACGCGAGGCTATGTTGCTGCCGCGCAGATCGTCGCCTATGAGCGCCACGTTCCACTGCGTGGGCGAGGTCACCTCGTAATAGTAGGCTCCGAATCGAAGGTCGTCGCCTTCGCATTCGTGACGGCTCCAGCGCTCCTCCATCTTCAGCGCATACACGAGCGGTCCGCGCTCGATCACGGCCGCGTTGTCGTACCAGCGCGACGAGCGCAGAGGTGCGACGAGCGTCAGCACGACCTCGTCGCCGTCGCTCCACGTGCGGGCTATGCGCACCGTTCCTCCGGCTGTTTCGTCCGCCGCGGCCTTCTCGCCGTTGACGGTGAGCGTGTATCCGTCGCTCCACGACGGTATGCGCAGTTCGAGCGGGAAGTCGGCCGAAGCGCTGCGGCGCGAGGGGAACGACACGGTGAAGCGCACCTGCTCCTCGAACGGGTAGCAGGTCTGCTCGCTTATCGTGACCTCGGTGCCCGAGGCGAAGGTGGTGGTGAGCGTCGACGGCGCGTACACCATCGCGGCCAGTCCGCCGTCCTGCGTCTTGTACCACAGGTTCTGCACGAACTTGGGCCAGCCTTGGTGGAGGTTGCACGTGCAGCAGGGGTAGCCCGTGAGCTGTCCGAAGAGTATGTCGGTGTCGGCATGCGGAGTCGAGAAGTTGCGCTGCTTGCGCGTTACCTCCACCTGATTCACCTGCTGGTAATACTGGCGTGCGTCGCCGCTGTCGGTGATCTGCGTCGGCATGGCGTTGTAGGCTATGCGCTCCAGCAGATCGGCGTAAGTGTTGTCGCCGGTTATGCGCAGCATCTCTTCGAGCGAGTACATCATCTCCACCGCCGTGCACAGCTCCGAGCCGCGGGCCGGGTCGCCGAAGTGCAGCAGCTCGTCGCCGGCCCACAGTCCGGTCGGGAACCCTATGGTGTGGCGTATGCGCCGCAGCGCCTCATGCGTTGCCTCCAGATGTTTCTGTTGTTTCGACTGCTGGTAGTAGACCACCGGCTCCTTGAATCCCTGCGCGAGATTGACGCAGTGCAGCGAGTTCTGACGGTAAAGGTGGTTGTCGGTGGTGAAACGGGCCGTCCAGTCGGCCGTCTGGCTGTGGATCAGCTCGCCCAGCGGCAGCAGGGCCTCGTCGCCCGTGATGTTGTAGAGCCAGTACACCATCAGCAGGTTGTCGCCGCCGCGCTCCGTGGCCCAGAATGTCCAGTTGCCCAGCGGTGTCGAGGGGAGCTTTTCGGCCTGATAGCGGAAGTAGCGCGTCATGAAGTCGATGACGCGTCTGTCGCCGGTGGCCATGTAGTGCTGTTGCAGTATCTTGAGCGCTACCATGCGCGGCCACCAGTCGGCCGAGTTGTCGCGCTGCATGCCTGCGATGTAGGGGCGGTTGGTGTCGGGTCCGAAGTATCCGCTCTCCTTCTGGCTGGCGAGAATCGCCTCGACCCACTTGTCGGCCTTGGCCTTCAGTCCGGCGTCCTGCATGATGTAGGCCATCGGCAGCGCGCCGTCGATCCAGTAGGGGCCGCGCTCCCATGCGTCGCCCTCGCCGCCCAGCCATGCGTTGTTGTCGCCGACGACGGGTTCGTAGATCCGGTCCAGATCTCCGGTCATGCCCTCCAGCATCGTCTGCATCTGCGCGCGAAGCCAGCCCTCGGGGCGTATTTCGCCCAATGGCAGTTGTGCGTAGGGTGTCTCCGCGAGCGGCGCGCGGTTGAATACGGGCTGCGGCCGCTCCTGCTTTTTCGGCGTTTCGGGTTTGCGGGCCATGGCGCCTGCGAGCGATCCTGCGGCGATGATGGCTATCGCCAGTGTCTTTAGTCTCATTTAAGTCGGTTTTTTAACTGTTATCCTTGTTCAGGGCCTGTTTGCTTGGGCGGGGGCGGTTGCTTGCATCTCCGTCGGGGCTGCCGGGCCGCGGCCTCCGGCGCGCGGCGACTGCGCAACTCGCTTCGTCCGTTTGCCCTCTCCGCGGGCTGCGACACGCGTTCTGCTGTCCTATTTTATTCTCTCATACTCCTCGAATGCGAAAGGGTAGGGGTATTTCTCGCCCCGCGGGAACTCCTCGCGCGAGATTAGCCGCCACCTGCTCTCGTCCCATTCGGGGAACGAGGTGTCGCCCTCGTAGGAGCGGTTCACGCGGGTGATGTATATTCTGTCGGCAATGCCGAGCGCTTGGGCGTATATCTGCGCCCCGCCTATGATGAACACCTCCTCGCCGGCGGGAAACATGGCCACGGCCCCGGTCAGCGAGCCTTTTACGGTGCAGCCCTCTATTTCGGCGACGGTGCGGCTCACCACCACGTTGGTGCGGTTGGGGAGCGGCCGTCCCAGCGATTCGAATGTCTTGCGGCCCATAATCACCGGATGGCCCGATGTTATGCGCTTGAAGTTGCGCAGATCCTCCGATATGTGCCACAGCAGCGAATTTCCTCCGCCTATCACGCCGTTCTCGGCGACGGCCACTATAATGCTTATCATATTGTCGGTGCAGTATTTCTTAATGTGTCAGAACGACATCGGGGCCTTTATCGCCGGCCACGGATCGTAGCCCTCCAGCGTGAAGTCGTCGTAGCGGAAGTCGAACACCGACTTCACGCCGGGATTGAGTTTCATGCGCGGCAGCGTGCGCGGCGTGCGCGACAGCTGTTCGCGCACCTGCTCCATGTGATTCAGGTAGAGGTGCGTGTCGCCCAGCGTGTGAACGAACTCGCCGGCCCGCAGTCCGCACTCCTGCGCGATCATCATCGTGAGCAGGGCATAGGAGGCTATGTTGAACGGCACGCCCAGAAAGGTGTCGGCGCTGCGCTGGTAGAGCATGCACGACAGCCGTCCGCCGGCCACGTAGAACTGGAACAGAACGTGGCATGGCGGCAGGGCCATGTCATCCACCTCGGCCACGTTCCATGCCGAGACGATCATGCGCCGCGAGTCGGGGTTGTGCTTTATCGTGTCGATCACCTGCCGTATCTGGTCTATGGCTCCGCCGTCGGGACGCGGCCAGCTGCGCCACTGGTAGCCGTACACGTGGTTCAGGTCGCCGAAACGGTAACCCTCCAACGGCGACGCCGCGCACGCACGCACGGCTTCCAGAAACTCCTCGCGGCCGAGCGCCTCCACACCATGACGTGCGCACAGCTCGCCATAGTAGCGCCATGCGTCGTTGTCCCAGATATGCACGCCGTTGTCGACGAGGTATTTTATGTTGGTATCGCCTGCGAGAAACCACAGCAGCTCGTGTATCACCCCTTTCAAGAATACCTTTTTCGTCGTCAGCAACGGGAAACCGGCTTCAAGGTCGAAGCGCATCTGATGGCCGAAAACGCTCTGAGTGCCCGTTCCGGTACGGTCGCCGCGCACGGTGCCTTCACGCATTATCCGGTCCAGCAGATCGAGATACTGTTTCATGACTTGAATTTTTTGAGTTCCATATCTCCGTTGCCGTCGAGTGCGGCATATACCGGTTCGTCGTCGCTCCACGCTCCGAGGAACAGCACCCGCAGCCCCTCCTCGCGCACGTCGCAGGGGTAGTGCATGTGGCCGAAGAGTATGTAGTCGGTGTCGGGATTGCGGCGTTTGTAGTCGCGGGCGTAGTCGATGAGAAATCCGAGCGAGTCGCGCGTGAGTGTCTCCGTCGAGTGGCTCTTGCGCGATTTGCCGCTCCACCATTGTCCGAAGCGCATGGCCAGATCGGGATGTACCGCCCACGAAAAGGCCTTTCGCAGAAACCGCGAGCGGAATGCCGCGTTCATCAGCCGCAGCATCGGTTTGTCGCCGATGTTCATGTTGTCGCCGTGGGCGATGAATACCGTGCGGCCGGCTATCGACATGCGCTGCGGTCCGAAATGTATCTCCACGCCGCATTCGCGTGCCAGATAGTCGCGACACCACATGTCGTGGTTGCCGGTGAGCATCACGATCCTCACTCCGCGGTCGGTGAGTTCGGCCAGCTTGCCCAGCGTGCGGGCGAATCCCTTGGGGACGACCTTCCCGTATTCGAACCAGAAATCGAATATGTCGCCCGCGAGAAATATGGTGTCGGCATCGGCCGCCACCGCATCCAGCCATCGCACGAAACGCCTTTCGGTGCAACGAGACGACTGCTCGTCGCCGGCACCGAGATGGACGTCCGAGGCGAAGTAGTACATTATCTCATCAGATGTTTTTCTGAATCTCCGAATCCAGCCGCTCGCCGCTGAGATCCTTGCCCACAATGTTGCCCGAACGGTCGATCAGATAGTTCGACGGGAGTTTCGATATGTTGTAGGCTCCCAGCGCGGGCGACGAGTCGCCCAGCAGGTCGCTGACCGAGATCCATGGCAGCTGCTGCTCCTGCACGGCGTTGATCCATGCGGCTTTCGAAGTGTCGATGGCCACCTGATATATTTCGAAACCCTTGTCGTGATACTTCTCGTATATCTCCTTCAGATCGGCGTTTATCGCGTTGCCGTTGCCTATCGCGGCCGACCAGAAGTGAAGCAGTATGACCTTGCCCTCGAGCGACGATAGCTTCACTTCCTTGCCGTACATGTCGGGCATCTTTATCTCGGGGTAGTTCATGTGCTGCACGCGCGACAGCATGCTCAGCTGTGCGTCCATGCGGGCGATCTGGCTGCGCAGGATGGGCAGATAGGGGCTTTCGGGATAGGTCTGCTCTATGCCCTCGACCACCGTGCGGTAGTAGATCACATCGCTGTCGCCGTTGAACAGGTAGGCGTCGTTGGGCAGACGCTGGTACAGCGCATACACGGCCGCTATGCGGTCCTTGTGCTCGACGATGAAACGCAGCTGGTTGCGTTTTATGTCGCGGTACGTCTGCGTGTATTCGCGTGCTATCTCCTCGCGCTGCGCATCGTCTATGTCGGCGGCCGTGTAGCGCGATACCGCGCTGTTCAGCTTGATGGCACCCTCGATGTAGCTCTTGTTGAACTCGCGCAGCAGTTCCGATTCGAGCGAACCCTCCACCGTGTAGTTGCGCAGCACGCTGCCGGCCGAACGCAGCGTTATGTGGTCGCCGGCCTTGAGCAGCAACGGGATACGTTCGCCGTCGTAGATGACGTTGTACAGCGTTGGTGTCGGACTGGCGTTGTCGATCGCCATTGCGAAACTGCCGTCCTCGCCGAGTTTGATCGAATCTATCACGGTCTGTTCGAGCGTGGCCACCTGCTCCAGATACACCATGTCGGCCTGCGTGCCGACGAAACGTCCCGTAATTTTCACCTTCGACGACTGACACGAACTCAACGCCGCGAGCAGCGACAACGCTGCGAAAAATGCTCTGTTCATTCCCTCAAAGTGTTTCATACGAAATACAAATATAACATTTATTTGAGAAAACGCAAAATTACTTCTGAGAATTGTATCGCATGCCCCCTTCGCCGCTGTTCTTTCTTACCGGCGCGCCTGTGCGGTTCTTGGTGGCGGGGTACTGGTTTCTTTGCAGCGGATTTTTCATGCCGTTCTTCGGCATGGGGCGCATGGGGCCTTTCTGCGGACGTGCCGGAAGGTGCTGTTTATAGTCGCTTCGGAGATTGTTGAGTGCAACTTCGTCCAGTTCTATGCCGCCTTCGGACATCGCCTTTATATCTTTTATGATTACCTCGTTGTTGGGGTGTTCCTGATTGTACTCGAAACTTTTCGAGCGCATGTACCGGGCGAGCGAGTCCACGGCCGCATCGAGTGCGTCGCGGTCCTTCTCGTCGCGCAGCGAATGCAGCATGTCGGCCACGTATTTGCCGTAGTGTTTGTAGGCTATGCGGCGCTGCGAGTAGCGCATCTTCTTGGGCGATACCATCAGGTCCTGCCTTGCCGGCCGCGGGTAGGGCGAGTCGACATCGAGCTTGAAATCAGACATTATGAACAGATGGTCCCACAGCTTGTGGGTGAAGTCGGCCGTGTCGCGCAGCAGCGGATTAAGATTGCCCATCACGGCTATTACGGCCTTTGCTTGACGGTTGCGCTGGTCGCGGTTCTCGATGGCGAGCAGCTGCTCAACCATTTCGTGGATGTGTCGGCCATACTCCGGAAGATAGAGTCTGTGACGCGTGTAATTATAATTTTTTTTCATAAAAAACTCTCGGCTCTGCCGGCGGCAGTCTCCCTTTCGCCGTGTTTCGCACGGTTCGGATCGGAGATTTTTCGGTCACGAGGCATGAACCTTTTTTAGATTAACTGATAACCTTTCCCTCTTCGGCGGCTGAAAGGGTCGAGATTGGAATCACCGAATAAAGAGGTTATCTTTGGTTTTGCAAAGTAAATGCAAAAATATTAAAAAACAAAATATGGCAAAAGTTTTAATTCTCGAACAATCAAAAAGTATGCGAAATACGCTGCGCGAAAGACTCGAATTCGAAGGCTTCACCACGACTTTGGCCGAACGCGGCGACGTGTCGGAGAGCGTATGCGCCCGCCGGGGCTACGATGCCATACTCGCCGGCAGCGACTGCGGCGGAGTGTCGGCGCTGGGCGTACCTTTTATTATTGTGACGCCTTCGGGGTCGATCGACGATGCCGTTGCGGCCGTTAAGAGCGGCGCCGAGGATTATCTCACCGCACCGGTGGACATGAACCGTCTGCTCGGTTCGCTGCGCCGCATCGTCGAGCGCGGCGAGGAGCCGGCTCCGGAACCTGCGGCCGGACGTGTGCGTCGCCGCACGGGCGGCGAGGCCGGGCGGATCATCGGTTCGTCGGAGGCCATCGAGCATGTGCGCCGCCTTATCGACCGGGTGGCGCCTTCGGACGCCCGGGTCCTCATCACCGGCGAGAACGGCACGGGCAAGGAGCTTGTGGCGCGCTGGCTTCACGAGAAGAGCGCCCGTGCCGGCGCGCCGTTCGTCGAGGTGAACTGTGCGGCCATACCGTCGGAACTTATCGAGAGCGAGCTTTTCGGGCACGAGCGCGGGGCCTTCACCTCGGCTGTCAGGCAGCGCAAGGGCAAGTTCGAGCAGGCCAACGGCGGTACGCTGTTCATGGACGAGATAGGCGACA
>CAZFIN010000086.1:0-7694 GCA_964519525.1 uncultured Alistipes sp.
CGAAGCAGGCGGCGTAGAGGATGGTGTCCTCGGTGCCGAAGTAGTCGGCGATGGCCTTCTCCAGCTGTTTGTGGATGTCCTGACAGCCGCAGATGAAACGCACCGACGACATGCCGAAGCCGCGCTCGTCCATGGCCTTCTTGGCGGCCTCGATCAGACGCGGGTTGTCCGACAGTCCCAAATAGTTGTTGGCGCAGAAGTTGAGCACCTTCTTGCCTGCGACGTCGATTTCGGCGCGCTGGGGCGACTCGATTATCCGCTCGCTCTTGTAGAGGCCGGCAGCCTTGATGTCGGCCAACTCCTTCTGGAGATGTTCTTTGATTTTTCCGTACATTTCAGTATCGTGTTTTTATGGTTTTTCCATCGTTTCGCGGCCGCATGCGGCGCAACCGGATGCAATTTGTAACAAAGGTAGGGATTTTTAAACATACGTCAAATAAAAAAGGACGAAAATTTAACGGTTTGGTTACGGATTGTAATTCCGGCGGTGCCGGAAGCGCCGTTCGGCGGTCAGGTCCGCGCCGTTTGCCTTACGGCCTTTGATGTTATATTCTGTAAGCTCCGACGCGCGTCCGGGTACCGGCCGATACCTTGAATTTAATGGCATCGCGCCGTTTTTGCTGCATATGCACCGTGCCTTGCGGAAAAATCGCCGGAAATGGTTATCTTCGCCTTATGAAATATGCACTGGTTACAGGGGCCTCGTCGGGCATAGGCGAACAGTATGCCCGGCTGCTGGCCCGGAGGGGACATAACGTGATCGTGGTGAGCGACCGCGACGGGGACAACAGGCGCGTGGCCGGGGAGTTGAGGTGCGAATACGGCGTAGGCGCCGAGGCACTGTATGCCGATCTCGCGCGGCCCGATTCGGCCGGAGCCATATATTCATGGTGTGCGGAGCGTGGGATCGAGGTGGACATTCTGGTCAGCAACGCCGGCATTCTCCATTTCGGCCGGCTCGCCGGCTGCGACGATGCCGCCGTGGACCGCATCGCGGCCGTTCACTGCACTACGCCGGCCAAGCTGTGCCGCCTGTTCTCGGCCGACATGTGCCGGCGGCGCGAGGGGCGCATTCTCCTCATGTCGTCGATAACGGCATGGATGCCTTATCCCACCATGTCGCTCTATGGTGCGACGAAGGCGTTCCTGCGCAATTTCGGCGATTCTCTGCGGCTGGAGCTGCGCGGGTACGGGGTGAGCGTCACCACCGTCTGCCCGGGTGCGGTGGATACGCCGCTGTACGAACTGTCCGACGCTATGCGGCGGCGTCTGCGGCGTGCGGGGCTGATGATGTCGGCGCGCGACATAGCCGGACGGGGACTCCGCGCGATGTTCCGCGGACGGAGCCGCTGTATTCCGGGCCTCGCGGCCAAGATCGCGGTGACGATGTGTCGTCTGCTGCCGTCGGGTGCGGTCATACCGGTCATGCGCATTCCCGCAGTGCGCCGCGTGCTCGACAGGTTGTGAAAATTACGGTTGCGGTGACATGGCTGACAGGGAGAGATATTGCGGATGGAATCCGTGGCACGGCTGCACCCGCATAAGCGAGGGGTGCCGCCATTGCTACGTCTACCGTCAGGACGAGATGTACGGGTCGTCCAAGAGCAGCAGCAGTGTGAGTCTTAACGGCGATTTCGGTCTGCCGGTGCGCACGCGGCGCGACGGAGGCTGGAAAATACCGCCGGGTTCCGTCGTGTTCACATGCTTCACCTCCGATTTCCTGCTGCCCGAGGCCGACCGGTGGCGGGCCGAGGCGTGGCGGATGATACGCCGCCGCAGCGACTGCATGTTCATCTTCTTCACCAAGCGCATCGAACGCTTCGCCGATGCCGCGCCCGCGGACTGGGGCGAGGGGTACGGGAACGTCACGGTGGGGTGTACGGTCGAGAATCAGGCTATGGCCGACCTCCGTCTGCCGGTGTTCCGCTCGCTGCCCGTGCGCCACAAGATGATCGTGGCCGCGCCGCTGCTCGGGCGTATCGACCTGCGGGACTATCTCGATCCGTCGATCGAGCAGGTGGCCGTGGGCGGCGAGTCGGGCGCCGATGCCCGCGTGTGCGATTACGACTGGGTACTCGACCTGCGCGGTCAGTGCGTGGAGTGCGGCGTGCCGTTCATGTTCCATCAGACGGGCGCGAAACTGCTGAAGGACGGCCGGCTGTACCGCATAGCGCGGCGGTTCCAGATCGCGCAGGCGCGCAAGGCGGGTATCGACTACCTCGCGGATGCCGCTCATTTGCGGTAGGTTGCCGCTGCCGTCCGCTTTGCCGCCGCCGGCTTTTTTCCGCCCCTGCGCAGCCCGCATCGGGGCAGGTCCGGCCGGGTCCCGTTAAAATATTCGGCATATTGCGGCGGTTACAGACTATGATAATTGCCGAATTTTACTACCTTTGTTCCTCCGCCGGTCATGCGGCCGAATTGCCGGCGCGGCGGCAGCGTTGTTGTATATTTAACTTTAACAAAACTTAATATGTCGGGTTTTTTCGGATGCGTTTCGCGCATAGAATGCGTCAACGATGTCTTCTACGGCACCGATTATCACTCTCATCTGGGTACCAAGAGAGCGGGAATGGCCTTCGTGGCTAAAGGGAAATTCATGAGATCCATCCACTCGCTGGAGGACGGTTATTTCCGCAACAAGTTCGAGAGCGAGCTGCCGAAGTTCGCCGCGGCCAACATGGGCGTGGGCGTGATCTCGGACAGCGAGGCGCAGCCGATAACCATAACCTCGCATCTGGGGCGCTACGCCGTGGTGACGGTGGCGCGCATCGACAACATGGAGGAGCTGTCCGCCGAGCTGCTGCGCGACGGACACCACTTCGCCGAGCTGTCGGGTTCGGCGATAAACGCCACCGAGCTGGTGGCCATACTGATCGGCATGGGCAATTCGCTCAAGGAGGGAATCGAGCTGGCGCAGAAGCGCATCAAGGGTTCGTGCTCGATGCTCGTGCTCACCGATCACGCCATCTATGCCGCCCGCGACCGCTTCGGACGCACGCCCATATCCATCGGCAAGAACGACAAGGGTTACGTGTGTGCCAGCGAGAGTTCGAGCTTCGACAATCTGGGTTACGAATTCGTGCGCGATCTGGGTCCGGGCGAGATCGTGCAGCTTACGGCCGACGGAGTGCGTCAGGTGGCGCCGGCCGGCTGCCGCAAGCAGGTGTGCTCGTTCCTGTGGGTTTACTACGGTTATCCGTCGGCGTGGTACGAGGGTATCAACGTCGAGGACTGCCGCTACCGCTGCGGTGCGGCCATGGCCAAGCACGATGCCGACATACATCCCGACTTCGCGGCTGGAATACCCGATTCGGGCGTGGGGCATGCCATCGGTTATTCGAACGAGAAGGGTATTCCCTACAAGCGGCCTTTCGTCAAGTACACCCCCACGTGGCCGCGCAGCTTCATGCCGCAGGATCAGACGATGCGCGATCTGGTGGCGAAGATGAAACTGCTGCCCAACAGCAAGTTCACCCGCGGACAGAAGATCGTCTTCATGGACGACAGCATCGTGCGCGGCACGCAGCTGAAGGACAACGTGGTGAAACTGCTGGATGCCGGCGTGAAGGAGATTCACATGCGAATAGCGTGTCCGCCGCTGATCTTCCCCTGCCGTTTCCTCAATTTCTCGACCTCGCGCAGCACCTACGACCTTTATGCCCGCCGCGTGATACGCGACATGGAGGGTACCGACAATATCCCCGATTCGGTATTTCAGGAGTATGCCGATCCCGACAGCGCCAAACACAAGGAGATGGTGGCCATCATGTGCCGTCATCTGCAGCTCACCTCGCTGAAGTTCCAGCGTCTGGACGATCTGGTGGAGGCCATCGGACTTCCGAAAGAGGATCTGTGCACCCACTGTTGGGACAACAGCAGTTACGACGAATAGAGCGCATGCTCGCATGATGCGCATCCGGCCGCTCCTTTCGGGGCGGCCGGATGCGTTTCGTGCGGCTGCGGCGGTCACTCCTGCATGACGAACCGCACGTTCCCGGCCTCGTCGTTGCGGGCGTGCGAGACCAACTGGCGCGGACGGAGGCGTATGCGCCCCGTCGTGAATTCGGGAATGTTGTACGACTGCATGCAGCGGCGGTAGAAGTCGGGGTCGCGCTGCGGCAGTATGAACGGTTTGGAGGTGCGGCCCTGCTTGTCGACGTGGGCTATGAAAGCGTAGGTGTAGAGTCCGTCCGTGCGGCGGCTGTTGAACACTATCCAGCGGCTGTTGCCGCTCCACGAATGGTAACTTTCGGCCTCGTCGCTGTTTAAGGAGTCGACGGGCAGCTGCCGTCCGGTGGCAAGGTCGATCATGTGCAGATCGGCGTCGCGGTGCCAGATGGTGAATGTGCCGTAGTCGGAGAGCGAGTAGAGCATGAACCGTCCGTCGGGCGAGACGCGAGGAAATGCCGCGCTGCGTCCCTCGGTGCGGGCGTTGTAGAGTGTGTCGGTCTGCGTGCCTATGCGGCGGGTTTCGGGGTCGAAGTCTACGGCGCAGAGGCTGTAACGGGCCAGCTTGTAGTCGTCGGGCATACTGACCGAGTCGGCCGAACAGAAGTAGAGCGTGCGGCCGTCGGGCGAGAATGTCGGGAATGTCTCGAAGCGGTCGCCGGCGGAGAGGTGCGGCGCCGTCACGATCTCGCGCCGTTCGGTGTCGTAGACCGCCACGTCCGACGAGCTGTCGAACACTTCCACGCGGTTGGGGTCGGCGGGGAGCGTCAGCAGGCGTGTGGTGTTGACCGAAAAAGCCACGTAGCGTCCCGAGGGGTGCCACGACGGGTAGACCAGCGGCGACTGCGTTTCGGGAGTCGATGTATTCAGCCGTTCGACGTGCATGCCGTCGGTGATGATGGTGCCCGAGTGCTTCTCGCGCATGTGGAACAGCATGCGTTCGGGCGAGCGGTTGCAGAACGAGTGGCAGTTGATGCATCCGTATCCGGCGGCGGAGTTCTCGATTACGGGTGTCTGCCGGAAATTTTCCAGACACCGCTGGTAGATTCCCATGCGTCCCCATGTTTCGTAGCCGGGCTCTATAAGCCGGTAGACTATGTAGGGGTCGACTGGTTCGTCGGCCACGGTGATGGTGAACGGATCGTAGGCGAGGCGTGTGCCGTTGCTGCCGCGGGCCGTGACGGTGACGGTTATCGTGCCGCCGGAGTTTCGTGCCGCCGCTATGAGGCGCCGCCATTTGCGCCGCGGGATTATCACACGGCCGTCGCCGCTGCTTACGGTCGTCTGCTCGCCGCCGGATTCGAACCGGACTTCGGCACGCCGCGTGCCGTTCCCTATGCGGAAATTCAGCGGGGCTATGTTCGGCGGTATGGTTACGCCGGTGTAGTCGGGGAATATCTCGGGCGGCGTGCCGGCCGCTGCGGCGCTGCCTTCGTCGCGGGCCGTGCAGCAGCACAGCGACGTTGCGGCGAGGAGTGTTATGAGCAATCGGAGGTGTTTCATGGAGCGGTTTACTGTTGGGAAACGAACATGTAGTAATACAGATAGGTGTCGCCGTAGCTCTTGCGCATGACCGACGCCAGATCGCTGCGCCGGTAGTTGCGGGCGGCGAAGTTCTGGAAATCGAGGAAGCGCTTGCGGACCGCATCCGACACGGCGGGATATTCGGCCGGCGTGTCGCGGTTCTGCGCGGCGTGTATGAGCAGGGCCTCCTGATAGTATTCGGGCAGTTCGGGCATCAGTTCGCCGCCCGCACACAGACTCACGGTGCGGTAGAGGCCGTCGAGGTCGGCGTTGAGCAGGTAGCCCATGCACAGATGGTCCAGCGCGCGGCGGGCGAGCCGGCCGCCGGTGAGTCCGGCCGCACGTTCGGGGTGCCGGTCGAGCGAGTATATGATCTCGCAGGCCTGCATGGCGCGCCGCTCGTCGCCGAGGCGCGGGTCGCTCTCGACGGCGGCGTCATCGCGCAGGAACCGCCGGCGGTCGGCGGCCCAGCGGCGGTAGAACAGCGAGCGTTCGAGCAGCCCGATGTACTTTTCGGCCGTGGCGTAGCCGCTGTGTCCGCCGCAGACGAGCGCCGTCTCGACCAGACGCATCAGCATGCGGGGGTTGCAGCTGCCGCTGACGGCGAGACTCTCGCTCAGCTTCTTGAACGCCGTCTCCTGCGCGGCCGAGGGGTTGCCCGCGGCATATTGCATGTCGCTTATCATGGGGAACAGGAACGGGTTGTTGTCGCTCCAGTCTATCGACAGCCCTTCGATGCCGTTCTGACGGAATGCGAAGGCCCGCCCGGTGAGCATGTCGCGTTCGACGAGGGCTATGTTGAGCATGTAGCGGTGCAGGCGGTTGTCCGTCGCGCCGTCGCCGGCACGGTCGATCATGTCGTCCCATCGTTTGTTGCGCAGCAGGTAGTCCAGCTCCTGAAATCTTACCGTGTCGGGTTGCAGATAGTAGCCCTCCGCGTCGGCCATGTGGAGCAGGAACAGAACCAGTACGGCCGCCTGTGCGACTGACTCCGTTATGCGCCGCCACCGGGCCGGTTGCTTGCGGTCCTTGAGCAGCGCCGTGCAGAAGACGAAGAAAGGCAGGGCTATCCATGCGCTGTATATCGCCGGCTCAGGGTGCATCATCGGATTGTAGTAGGCGTCGGGCAGCAGCGCCCAGCGCAGTTCGCCTATGAGCGAGGCGCTGTACACCGACCATACGGCCGTCAGCGCCACGGCTGTGCAAGGTATGATCGCGAGCGGCGAGTCGTCCGGATGGGTGGCCGCTTCATAGGCCAGAACGCATGCGGCGAAGAGTGTGGCGGCGGGGCCGGCGGCCCAGAACAGCGCGACGGCGGCGATGGTGGCGAAGGCGCATCTGCCGAGGCGGGTGCTGCCGGGCCGGAGCGCGAAGCGTATGTAGAATGCGAGGAGTACGGTGGCGAGCAGGTAGGAGATGGTGCCGCTGAGACGGTAGTCGTAGTTGAGCAGCGGAAACAGCAACGCCGCGACAGGGAATAGCCATGCGGCTGCGACTCCGTTGCGGGGCGACAAGCTGTTTATGACATATTGCGCGGCGATACCGGTGAGTGTGATTATCCCTGCCGAAATCAGTGCGCCGCAGCAGGGCAGGGCGAAGAACTGCAGGCAGAACTCCGCCAGCAGACTGACGGCACCGGTCGGCCGGGCCAGCCGGCCGAGCAGATATGCGCCGTCGAAAACGAACATCTGCTGCTGTTCGATAAACGGGAAGTAGTAGCGGTGGGCGAGTTGCAGATAGACCAGCATGGCTGAGAATATCGCGGTCCACATCATGCAGTTGCCGTATCGTCGTGAAAAGGTTTTCATTGGTCGGGCTGTTTTTGTTGTTGCCGGCGGGTGCCGGCGTTTATGCCGGGCCGGCAGTCTTTTGCATTGCGGTTTCGTGTCGCGCAGGTGGCGGGCCGGTATCAGCCATAAAGGTAGTCAAAAAAACGGGCAAAACAAAGTGCGTTGCGATTTTAGTGGGGCTGCGGGCCGCGGATGGCCCCGTGTGTAGCGGATATGATGAAAAAGGATCGTCGGGCCTGTTTTTTTGCGTATAAGGCCCATACCGGGCCGAGAGCCGCAATCATGTTCTACACGGCCTAACTGCCGGATTCCGCCCGCGGAAAATAAAAAAGAGCGACTTAACTTTGTGATTTACACTTTGTTAAGTCGCCTTTCCTGTGCCCAGAACAGAACCACTATTATTATATTCTGATACCTTCGGATGCTATTTTA
>CAZFIN010000087.1:0-7630 GCA_964519525.1 uncultured Alistipes sp.
CCGCTGTAGACGGTTTTGCAGACCGTTGGCTAAGCCACTCACCCATCAGACCGTTCAGAAGCCGGTATATCGTTCGGGGCGCGCCGCAACGCGAGAATACATACCGATTCGGAGTGCAAATATACGAAAAAATATAAAATCACCAAAACTTAAGCGCAAGTTTGATTCTTTTTTACAAAAATATTACCTTTACGTCGGATGAAAGGCCGTTTCAATGCCCGACGCACGACACCGGACACGTGCCGGCGCCATGTCCTACTGCAACCCGGAGAAACGTAATGATCCGGCGCGGCGGAATGGCCCGACAGCCCTGCGCAACAGTCCGGCGCGGGTGATGCCGGGCCGACAGCAGGGCGGTTTCGCGAACGCGGTCCGGCCTGCGGGAACCGTCATACGGCCGCGGAAGGGGCGTTTTCATTAAGCCGAGCGCAAAGGCCGAACAAAAGTTCGGACTATGCCGAGGCGGGAAAACGAAGAATGAGATTCAACTATTAATATATAATAGTATATGACTGTCGAGGACATAGCTCTGACGTTCGTGCCGAAGCTTGGAGTCAAAGGCGCGGTGCACCTGCTGAAGTGCTTCGGTTCGGCCGCGGCCATATACTCCGCATCGGAGGACGAGCTTCGCGGACGCGCCGAACTGAACGCCGAGGTGGCGCACGCCATCGCCGGCGGCAAAGGCATGCGCGAGGCCGAGCGCGAAATGGAGTATTGCCGGCGGCATGGCATAAAGCCCGTGGCATCGACCGACGAGGACTACCCGCCCCTGCTGCGCGAGATATGCGACTATCCGGCCGTCATATACGTGAAAGGGGACACCGGCGCCCTGCGCCGGCGCGCCATAGCCTTCGTGGGCACGCGCCGGATGACGGCCTACGGCAGCCGGATGTGCGAGACGCTGCTCGGCGAGCTCGCCGAACTTGCGCCCGACGCCGTCGTGGTTAGCGGACTTGCCTACGGCATCGACAGTGCCTGCCACCATTCGGCCCTGTCGCACGGACTGGCCACGGTAGGCGTGCTGGCCAATGCCCTGCCGGCCGTGACTCCGGCACCGCACGAACGTCTGGCCGCCTCGATGGTCGGCAGCGGCGGCGCACTTGTCACCGAGCTGAACTCGCAGACCAAGCAGAACGGCCGTTATTTCGTTCCGCGCAACCGTCTGATAGCCGGCATGTGCGCGGCGACGGTCATAGTCGAATCGCCCGAGGCCGGAGGCGCCATGGTCACGGCAAGGCTGGCCGCCGGCTACGACCGCGACGTGCTGGCTGTGCCCGGCCGCGCGACCGACGAGTTTTCGCGCGGAACGAATGCCTTGATATTCAACCGCGTGGCACAACCGGTGATGTCGGCGCGCGACATTGTGCGCGAACTGATGTGGGATACCGGCACGGTAGCGTCCGCCCCGCGTCACGACTCCGGGGCCGGACTCACCGGCGAGCAGCGTGCGCTGCTCGGGCTGTTCGACGGCGATCCGCTTACGGCCGACGTGTTGCAGACGCGCAGCGGCCTTGCACCGGGTGCGCTGGCCCGGTTACTGATGGATATGGAGCTTTCGGGCGTCCTGCGACGCGTGAACGGCAACCGATACGAGAAAATGATATGAAAAAGAGAGAAACACACGGCTTGACACGGCGTCACCTGCGCAGTTTCGCCATCGGCATCGCATGGGGCGGCGCGGTTCTGGGCACCATACTGTTGCTGCCCGAGCTGCGGGCATTTCTGAAGGGCGACATGGTCCGCCACGGAATGGCGGTGTTCATGGCCTACTGGATGACGGCCATAATGATATTCGCGGCGGCGGTATTCGTGCAGATAGCAATTCACGAGGCGGGGCACTTGGTGTGCGGACTCGCCTGCGGCTACCGGTTCGTTTCGTTCCGCGTAGGCAGCATCATGCTGTTCCGCGACGGCGAGGGGTGGCATCTGGGCCGGTTCAGCATCGCCGGCACGGGCGGGCAATGCCTGCTGGCACCTCCCGACGACGACATCGGCTCGGCCGCGACAATGCCCTACAAGGCCTACTGCATGGGCGGCGTGGCCGCCAATCTGCTGACGGCGGCCTTGGCTGCTGCCGTGCTGGCCGTCGGTCACGCCGGCGTCGCGGTCACATACATTCTGGCCGTCACAGCGCTGTCGGGCATAATCCTCGGCACCATGAACGGAGTGCCGATGCAGATGGGAGGAGTACCCAACGACGGCCGCAACATGCTCATAATGAAACATTCGCCCGACATGCGGCGCATGCTGTGGCTGCAACTCGAAATACATGCGCTCCACTCAGGCGGCACGATGCTGCGCGACATGCCCGACGAGTGGTTCCGGCTGCCCGACGGAGCCGATCTGTCAAATCCCATGTACACGACCATCGCCGGTCTCGACGCCTCGCGGCGCGTCGAGTGCCGCGACTTCGCCGGAGCATACGGACGCTACTCGGAGATACATTCGCTGGGCGACCGTCTGTTAGGACTGTTCCGCATGGAGACGGCGTGCGAGATGATCCTCCCCGCCGTCATGCTGCGGCGGCCGCGCCCCGAGATCGAAGCGCTGTTTCCGGCCGACACCGAACGCTACGCGCGTCTCTACGCGCGCCACATGATAAGCCGTGCGCTCACCGCATACGTGTGGGACCGCTTCGTAAAGCACGACACCGACAAAGCCGCCGACACGGCGGCCAAGATACGGGCCATGGCCGGCCGCTACCCCGTGCGCGGCGAGGCGCGCGGATGCATCGAGCTGATGGATCTGGCCGAAACGCTCAACGACGAGGAGTATGGAGTTAATTGACACCCATTCGCATCTGTATGCCGAGGAGTTCGACGCCGACCGCGCCGAGGCACTGGCCCGTCTGCGCGAGCGGGGCGTCACGAGACTGCTGCTGCCGGCCATCGACAGCGCGAGCCACGGGCGCATGTTCGCGCTGGCCGCCGCCGAGCCCGGGCTGTGCCGCCCGATGATGGGGTTGCATCCCACGTCGGTGAACGACAACCCGCGCTGGCGCGAGGAGCTGGCCGAGGCGGAGCGATACCTGCTGGAGCCGCCCCGCGGAGTGCGGTTCTGCGCCGTGGGCGAGATCGGACTCGACTATTACTGGAGCGACGTATTCAAGGCCGAACAGCGCGAGGCGTTCATCGCGCAGTGCCGGCTGGCGGCGCGGCTCGACCTGCCCGTGGCCATCCACACCCGCGCGGCGTGGGACGACATGTGCGACATACTCGAAGCCGAGACCGCGCGTGCCGAAGGGCGCGGCGAACGGCTGCGCGGAGTGCTGCACGCATTCTCGGAGGATGCCGGCATCTACCGCCGGCTGTGCGCCTGCGGCGATTTCCTGTTCGGCATAGGCGGCGTGGTCACCTATAAGAAAAGTATCGTGGCGGCCACGGTGCCCGCGATGTCGCCCGACCGCATGGTGCTGGAGACCGACTGCCCCTACCTCACCCCCGTGCCCCACCGCGGCCGGCGCAACGAATCGGCCTACGTGAGCCACGTATGCGACAAGGTAGCCGAGCTGCTGGGGCTGTCGTCCGAGGCTGTCGCCGAGGCGACCTCGGCCAACGCCCGGCGGATGTTCCTGCCCGACGAGCCGCTGCCGAGGCGCGGAACGGCCGAGGCTCCCGACGCTTCGCCCGGTGCAAAAGCCGTATGACGCCGAAAAAATTCCGTGTTTTTTGATTAAGAACACGGAATTTTGTATTTTCGTGTTGCGGTTCGGCTCCCAAACCGCCGCGACGGCGGCAGGCGGACCCGGGTCCGCGGCTGCGGACCTGCCCGGCACCGGACGATACTTGGATTTTAAAATTTTGAGACACAGATGACTGTTCACTCTGACGACGTGCGTTCGTCGATACTCATAATCTACACGGGCGGCACCATCGGCATGAAGACCGACGAGGCCACCGGAGCTCTGGTGCCGTTCGACTTCAGCGGCATATACGAGGAGTTCCCGTCGCTCAAACGGCTGCATGTCGACATCGACGTGCACACCATGCCGCAACTCATCGACTCGTCGAACGTGCGCCCCGCCGACTGGTGCGCCATCGCGGGCGTGCTGCGCGACAACTACGAGCGTTACGACGGATTCGTGATCCTGCACGGCACCGACACCATGTCGTACAGCGCCTCGGCGCTCAGCTTCATGCTGGAGAATCTGGCCAAACCGGTGGTCTTCACCGGCAGCCAGATACCTATCGGAGTACTGCGCACCGACGGCCGCGAGAACCTCATCACCGCCATCGAGATAGCCGGAGCCCGGATCGGCGGCCGCGCCGCGGTGCCCGAGGTGTCGCTGCTGTTCCACAACAGGCTGTACCGCGGCAACCGCACCCGCAAGTGCAGCGCCGAGGAGCTGGACGCCTTCAGCTCGCCCAACTGCCCGCCCTTGGCCGAGGTAGGCGTGAAGATATCCTACAACCTCCCGCATATCGCCCGGCCCGAGCAGGTCACCTGCCCGCTGAACATCGCTACGATGCTCAGCGAGGGAGTGGCCATCGTGAAGCTCTTCCCGGGCATAGGCGAATACACGCTGCGGGCCATACTCTCGGTCGAGGGGCTGCGCGGCGTGGTGCTCGAAACCTACGGCGCGGGCAACGCTCCGACCAGCGACTGGTTCCTGAACCTGATGCGCGAGACGGTCGAACGCGGCGTGGTGGTGCTCAATGTCACGCAGTGCGACAACGGGTCGGTCGAGATGCAGATCTACGAGACCGGACAGCGGCTGCGCGCGGCCGGCGTGGTGTCGGCGCACGACATGACCACCGAGGCCGCCATCACCAAACTCATGTACGTGCTGGGCAAGAATCTGCCCGTCGAGCAGAGCATGGAGCTGCTGGCGAGGCCGCTCAGAGGGGAATTTACTTTATAAGGGGCTTGCACGAAAAAAAAATTATTCTTATATTTCGGTCCGTAAAGTGTGCTGAATCCGCACCCGCCAGCGGCGGCAGCGGCGGCTTTTCAGCAAAATACGCTGAACGACAGCAATTTGCACCCGACGCGCGTTTTCACGCCTTTTCGGCGCCGCGCACGGCCCGGTCGTCCGTCCGGAGCCTTTCGGAGGCATGATGTCGGCCGGAAAGGGTATTTTGGGGATGAAAAAACGCATAAATGAATTGTTAAAACTATAAAACTAAAAAAACGAGTAAAAAACACTAATTAAAAATTATTAAAAACAACTATGAAAAAATTCTTTATGATTTTGTCAGTTGCCGTAACCTCGCTCGGCACTGTAAGCGCGCTGGCACAGGAGGCTGCCATCAACGCAGAGACGGATATCGCTGGTGACAGCATGCACCAGATTCTGATGCAGAAGTTCCTCGAGGGCGGCTGGGGCTGGATGATGCCGGTGCTCGTCTGCCTTATCCTCGGTCTGGCAGTGGCTATCGAGCGCATGCTCTTCCTGTCGTTCTCGAACATCAACTCGAAGAAGTTCATCGCCAAGGTTGAGGAGGCTCTCAACAACGGTGGCGTAGAGGCTGCCAAGGACGTATGCCGCAACACCCGCGGTCCCATCGCCTCGATCTACTATCAGGGTCTCGACCGCTACGAGCAGGGTCTCGACGCAGTTGAGAAGTCGGTTGTTTCTTACGGTTCGGTTCAGACCGGCCAGATGGAGTCGGGTCTTTCGTGGATCGGTCTGTTCATCGCACTGGCCCCCATGTTGGGATTCATGGGTACCGTTGTCGGTATGATCGGCGCATTCGACCAGATTCAGGCAGCAGGCGATATCTCTCCGACGATCGTTGCCGGCGGTATCAAGGTCGCCCTGTTGACTACGCTGATGGGTCTTATCGTTGCTGTGATTCTTCAGTTGTTCTACAACTACATCATATCGAAGATCGACTCGCTCGTTAACGATATGGAGGATGCTTCGATCACGCTGGTTGACATCCTGACCGCTTACAGCAAGAAATAAACAAGACCTTAAAACAGCATTTAACAATGGAGAAAATATTAAAAACCTTATTGATCGCATTACTGGCTATCTCGGCCGTACTGGTGCTGTGGGGTGCTCTCAAGACTCCCGACACCACGGTGGTTGCCGAGGCTCCGGCGATCGGCTATAACCTCGTCTGGGGTTATATCCTGCTGGGTCTGGCTATCGTAGCCGCCCTGTTCAACGCCGCGATGGGTCTGATAACCAAGCCCTCGGGCCTGAAGGGTGCCGTAATCTCGATCGTAGCGATTGTAGCGATCGTAGTGGTCGCATCGATCGTGGCTTCGGGTCACGACTATCAGATCGTCGACCTGCAGAACAGCTCGTACTTCGAGCGCAGCGAGACGGTTCTGACCGACACCAGCATCCTGATTACTTACGTCGCAATGGCAGGCGCCATCATCGCGGCTATTTACTCGGCTGTTTCGGATTCACTCAAATAACAAAGGAGAATTACAATGGCAGGAAATAAAAGAAAAGTACAGGAGATAAATGCCGGCTCAATGGCCGATATCGCCTTCCTGTTGCTCATCTTCTTCCTTGTCGCTACCACGATGAACACCGATACGGGTCTGGTGCGTGTGCTTCCGCCCATGCCGCCCGAGGATGTGAAACTCGAGGATATAAAAATTAAGGACCGCAATGTTCTGCTGGTGTTCGTAAGCCCGGGCGGTAACATAATGGTCGGCGACGAGGAGATGCAGATTCAGGGTGTGAAGGACAAGACCAAGGAGTTTATCCTCAACCCGATGGACGAAGAGAACCTCCCCGAGAAGAAGGAGACGGAACTCGAACTCCCCGACGGCAGCAAGTGGGTGTATCCCGTGAGTGAGGGTGTCGTATCTCTGCAGACTACCCGTGATACGAACTACGACGTTTACATCATGGTGCAGAACGAGCTTACCCGTGCATTCAACGAGGTGCGCGACGAGGTTTCGATGACGAAGTTCGGCTCGAAATTTTCCGAGCTTCCCGAGGAACAGCGCAATGTAATAACCAAGGCGGTGCCGCTGAAGGTATCAGAGGCGGAGCCGCGTACAGCGAATAAGAAGTAGTATGGCAGTAATGAAAAAGAAGGGCAACAAGGATTTGCCCGCTATATCGACCGCATCGCTTCCCGACGTGATCTTCATGATCCTCTTCTTCTTCATGGTGTCGACCACCATGCGTGAGCAGGAGGTGTTGGTTCGCTTCAGACTTCCCGAGGCTTCCGAGGTTCAGAAGCTGGAGAAGAAGAATCTGGTCAGCTATATCAACATAGGCCAGCCTACCCCGAGTATGCAGGCCAAGTACGGTACGGCTACCCAGATACAGCTGAACGAGTCGTACAAGACCGCAAAGGATATCGGTGACTTCATCGCCGCGGAGCGCGACCAGCTCAACGAGGCCGATCGTGCCCAGATGACCGTATGTATCAAATCGGATCAGTTGACCAAGATGGGTTTGATTACGGACGTCAAGCAGGAGCTTCGTCGTGCCAACGCTTTGAAAATTTCGTATGCAGCAACGAAATCGCTGGGTTACTAATCCCGATTTCCATAATCTTCACAAGAGTCGTCCGAACAATTCGGGCGACTCTTTTTTTGGGGTTGTCACAGCCGGGAAATAGCCGACGGCTTCAATGCGACGCTCCCGGCCGACACGCACCGACACGCACCGACACGCACCGACACGCACCGACACGCACCGACACGCACCGAC
>CAZFIN010000088.1:0-7608 GCA_964519525.1 uncultured Alistipes sp.
ATGCCGATCTCCCACTCCATCCACGCTCCGCGGTAGAGCCATACGACACACTCGTCGAGCCACTTCTCGCCCTTGAGCCGGTTCAGCGCTTCGAGAACCGCCTCGGTGCAGACGCGGTGCGTGCCGTGAGGGTCGGCCAGATCGCCCGCGAGGTAGATCTGGTGGGGTTTCACCTTGAGCAGCAGTTCGGTGATGATCTCTATGTCGCGGTCGGTGCGCTGTCCCTTCTTTATGCCTCCCGTCTCGTAGAACGGCAGGTTAAGGAAATGGGCGTTGGTGTCCTCCTTAAGTCCGAACGAGCGCACGGCGGCGCGTGCCTCGGCACGGCGTATAGCACCTTTTATATTAAGCAGTTCGCGCGGCTCGGGCTCGCCTTTCTTCTTCGAGGCGATGATCTTGCGCACCTCGTCCACACGGTCGCCGAAGCCGAGTTCGCGGGCGGTGTCGAGGTTCTGTATCACCACGTCGTCGTGCACGGCCACGTTGCCCGAGGTCTCGTAGGCCACATGTACGTCGTGACCCTGCTCGACCAGACGGATGAACGTGCCGCCCATCGAGATCACGTCGTCGTCGGGGTGCGGCGAGAAGATGATCACCCGCTTGGGGAACGGCGTCGACGGCACGGGACGGGTCGAGTCGTCGGCATTGGGTTTGCCGCCGGGCCAGCCTGTGATGGTGTGCTGCAGGTCGTTGAACACCTTTATGTTCACTTCGTCGTAGGACATGCCCACGGCTTCGAGCATTTCGCCGAGCGAGTGCTCGATGTAATCGGTGTAGGTGAGTTTCAGGATAGGCTTCTCGACCACGCCGCAGAGCCACACCACGGCCTTGCGCACCAGACGCGGCGTCCACTGGCACGGACCCACCATCCACGGAGCCTTCTTCACCGTGAGATAGTCGGCCGCGGGGTCGTCGACGACGGCCTCGATGTTGGGATGGTTTTGCAGCAGCGATGCGGGGATAAGGCGCGTTGCATCGCCCTCGACCACCTTGCTGACCACCTCGGCCTTGTCCTCGCCCCATGCCATGAGCACGATGCGCTTGGTGTTCATCACCGTGTTAAGGCCCATGGTTATGGCCATTCTGGGGGTATTCTCGATGCCGTAGAACAGTCCGGCCTGCACCTTGCGCGACCGGTAGGTGAGCTGCACCATGCGGGTCACCGACTTGGCATACGAGCCCGGTTCGTTGAATCCTATCTGACCCTGCACGCCCATGCCTATCACCATAAGGTCGATATTGCGTGCCTTCTGGTCGTAGTCGGCGCAGTAGGCCGACAGCTGCTCGACAGGTACCGAACCGTCGATGATGTGCACGTTCTCGGGCAATATGTCCACATGGCTCAGGAAATCCTCGTGAATACGGTAGTTGCGGCTCTGCTGCTCGGTGGCCTTGATGGGGTAGAACTCGTCGAGACTGTAAACCTCGACGTTTCGGAACGACACCTCGCCGTTCTCGTAGCGTTTTACAAGTTCGTGATAGACCCCTATGGGCGTCTTGCCTGTGGTGAGTCCCAGAGCGAACGGGCGCTGCTCGCCCGAAGCCTCATGCTCGCGGACAGCGCAGACGACCTGATCGGCCACATAACGCACTCCGTCGCTTTCGACTCCGAAGATCGACGTGGGAATCTTTTCATAGCGGTGGATGATGTCGACCGGTGTTCCGTCGACAATCAGGCCTCCGTCCTGCGGTAATGAATACTTGCTTTCCATAGATGAATTTATAGTTTCAGTTCGTATTTTTTTTCGGTTTGCTTTCGAATAAATAGTAGCTATTCACTGCAAATTTATAAAATATAATCCACAATCCCGTACATGTCGCAGCAAAATAATGATGCCAATTTGGCACACGTGACGTAACGCAATGCCAAAAGCCTGCCGAATACGGCCTCCGCCGTGCGGTCAGCGACAATTTTGCGGCAAAAATTCGTGTTATTGCAAATAATGTTATATCTTTGTTTTATGGTTTCGAAACGAAACCGCTATTGATGCGAAAACAAAAGCGACAACAGTTATCAACAATAAATAATGTACATGTTATGAAAAAGATTCTTACTCTGTCCGCATGTCTGTTCGCCGTCACGACGCTCTGCGCGCAGACTCAGGTAATCGCCCACCGCGGCTATCACGCCAAGGAGGGTTCGGCCAACAACACGATTTCGAGCCTTGCGAATGCGCAGGAACTGGGCGTCTTCGGTTCGGAGTGCGACGTCAACGAGACGGCCGACGGCATGCTGGTGGTGATCCACGGCCCCAATCACGGTAAACTGAACGTACAGAAGACCGATTTCGCCACGCTGCGTGCGCAGGCGCTGTCGAACGGCGAGAAGCTGCCGACGTTCGACGAGTATCTGGATCAGGCGAAGAAAAACACCGCCGTAAAACTCATCGTCGAGGTGAAGAACCATCCCACTCCCGAGCAGGAGGCGCGTGTGGTGAAGAAGGTGCTCGACGCCGTGAAGAAGCACAAGCTGCGCAAGAGCGTGGAGTACATCGGTTTCAGCAGCTACGTGTGCGATCAGCTCGCCAAGACCGCTCCCAAAGGTACGAAGGTGGCCTATCTGAACGGCAACTTCACTCCCGAGCAGTGCAAGGAGCACGGCTACACTGGCATCGACTACAACTTGGGTGTGATGAAGAAGCACCCCGAATGGATCAAGCAGTGCCACGATCTGGGACTTACCGTTAACGTATGGACGGTGAACGATACCGATAATCTGAAATGGTGCATCGACAAGGGCGTGGATTACATCACCACCGACAACCCTGTCGAGGCCAACCGTCTGCTCGGCAAGTAACGGCCACGGAGCCCAAGGGCCGGATAAGTTATTAATGGAACAATGAATCGGCCTCTGTCATGATTGACAGAGGCCGATTTTCTGTTCCTGCCGGCGGAATCGCTACGCGCCGGACGACGGGCATCTACTTCGTCGCTTCGCCCGGTCTGCGGAATATCACGTGCTCCAGCAGCAGCACCGTCACCACGCCCATAACGAATCCGTTGCCTACGATGGGCCGCAGTATGGCCGGCACCGCCTGCATGGGTATATGCGAGAAGAGCAGCGAAACCATCACCGGAAGACCTACTGTCAGACACTCGTCGAACGACGGGGCCGTGCGTGCCGAGGTCATCATGTGGAAAGCGGCGGCGAGCTGCGTCCCCATAAGATAGAGAAGTATGACGCCTATGACCGTATCGGGTATGGCCGACAGGACGGCGATAAGCGAAGGCACGAAGGCGCACACGATGAGTCCCGCGCCGGCCGGCAGCAGCGCGAAGCGCGAAGCGCACAGCGACGAAGCTATCACCCCGGGCGACATGGAGTAGTTCACGGGACCTATGACGCCCATGCCACCGGCGATCATGTTCATCACGCCGGTAAGTCCCACACCACGCCGGCAGCGCTTGTCAGTGTCGGGTGTGCCGAGCATGGCGCCGAGCGACTGCACCGAGCCTATGTCGTTGATGAGCAGGGCCACATAGCAGAAAAGGAATGCCGCCATTATGCCGCCGTCGAACTTCAGATGCGGCAGCAGCAGCTTGCCCTCCGACTCGGAACAGGCTGCGAACACATCGCCGAAGCCGCCGTAGACGGCATAGTAGATCACGCTGCCAGCCAGCAGTGCCGCTGGTATCACCAGCGACTTGCGCACGCCGCCCGACAGATGCGAGGCCACGACCATGAGCGGTGTGCAGATGACCGTGAACCACAGTCCGAAGGCGTAGCGGGCCTCCCCGCCGGCCGGAAATATGAGGTTGCATACCGTAGGGGCGAGCGTGCAGGCTATGAGCATGAGTATGACCACCACTATGCGCGGCGTGAAGACGCGTTGCAGACGTTCGAGCGTGCGTCCCGCCGAGAGCGCGGTCACGACAGCGCCGCCCGTCAGCACGGCGGTGTATATCTTGTCGGTATCGACCTCGGCGCCCTGAGCGGCCAGCGCCGTGATGATGCCCACCAGCAGCACGGCGGCCGGTCCCACCACTATGGGCAGCCGGTGTCCCCACAACACCTGAATGATGATGCCCGCGCCCATCAGCGCGAAAACCTTCTGTGCATACAGCACGCGTTCGGCAGGCGAACCTACCGCAATGAACAGCGATGTGGTGACCACCGCCACCGCCAGCACGAACCACTGCAGGCTGTAAAGCACCAGCTGGCCGGGCTGCGGACGGTCGTCCACTCCGAATTTCAGATCCATCGTGAATTATTGCTTTGTTTTGTGTAACAGGAAATAGCGCTGCGACTTCACCAGATTGCGCGACTGAAGCACGATGGTCTTCGTCTCGCTCAGTATGGCGAGGAACAGCATGTTGGTCTTCGTCGACGTGGTCTTGCTCCTTATGCGGCGCAGCTGGCTGGCCATGGCGTCGGATATCGAGCCGAACAGTTCGTCGCGCAGTTCGAGTATGAGATCGAGGTCGCCGAAATCGTTGCGCTGCAACATGATGTTTATGCGCGAGAAGATCACTTCCACGTCGTCGTTTATCTTCATCAGGTCCTCGACCTGCTCGGCCGAGAAGCCCTCGTGGTTGTTGTCGATATGCTCGAAGCAGGGGCGCGTGATATGCAGCAGCGCCTTGGCTATCTCGTTCATGTAGTCCACCACCTGCACGTAATACTGGGCCGTGTTGAGCTCGATCTCCTTCATGTGCATGAGCGTGGGCATGATGTTGTACTTGCGTTCGCGCGAAGCCTCGTACAGCTCCTCGCTCTGCTGCACCACCTCCTTCAGCGCCTTGCGGTTCTCGCGCGACACAGCTATCAGCACGCGGTCGTAGATCTTCGTTATCTGGCGCATGGTGGCGGCCACATCGTCGATGGTGTAGCGTACGGCGTCGGCCACAGTCTGCGGATCCTCGTGATGCTGCGGCTCCTCGGTAGCCTCGCGGTTCTTGCGCAGGTTGCTGCGCAAGAGCATCCACCCGCACAGCAGCGATACCGCCACGATGGCCGCATTGCCTCCGTAGCACAGCGCCATGCCGACACAGAATGCTATCAGTATGGCGCCGAAGCCGGTGATGAACCATCCCGACACGACGGTCATCACGCCCGAGATGCGGTAAACGGCACTCTCGCGTCCCCATGCGCGGTCGGCCAGCGACGAACCCATCGAGACCATGAAGCACACGTAGGTTGTCGACAGCGGCAGTTTCATCGACGTGGCCACCGATATGAGTATGGCCGAGGTGGTGAGGTTGACCGTGGCGCGGATAAGATCGTAGGACCCGCCTTCGCGCTCCGACTCGTCGAGCTGTTCGAACCGGCTCGAAACCCATGCGCGCACTACGTCGGGAACGACACGCTCGTAGGCATTGTGGATGTTCATGGCCAGACGCACCATGCCGCGCGAAGCGGGAGTCGATCCGTACTGCTCGCGGCCCTCGTTCTGGCTCGACAGCGAAAGTTCGGTCTTGCTGACCGAAAGCGCACGTTTCGACGTCCACAGCGTAACGATCATTATGAATCCGGCCGCCAGTAGCAGGTACATGTTCGCCGCCACCGGACCGGCCAGCGCCTCCATGCTCATGTGCGTATCGCCGCTCTCGCGGGCCATCATGTAGGAGTCGAATCCGGCCACTGGCACTCCGACGAAGTTCACCAGATCGTTGCCGGCGAAAGCCAGCGCCAGTGCGAAGGTTCCGGCGAGGATGTTGAGCTTGAGTATGTTTATGCGGAACATCTGGAAGAAGAAGAGCGCTATGCTGCACACTACCCAGATGATGAACAGCGAGAACATCAGATGCGAGTCGATGTACTCTATCACCGCCGAACCGCTCAATATGCCCCGCAGCCCCTTGAACAGTGCGAAATAGACTATGGCGGTGAACGATATGCCGCACCACAGCGCGCCCATACGGCGGAACATCAGATGGTAGCGGAACGAGAAGATCATACGCGACAGATACATGACTATGGATCCGCATGTGAAGGCTATGACCACCGAGAGCAGGATTCCGGCCACGATGGCCAGCGCCCGCGTGGAGTTGATGTATTCGCTTATGCGGGCCAGCGAGACGCTGTCGTCGGAGGTGATGATGTCCACCGATACGGCGAGCGCCGCACCCAGCAGACAGAACACCAGCGCCACGGTCGTTGAAGTGGGCAGTCCCAGCGTGTTGTATATGTCGAGCAGGATTATGTTGGCCAGCATGACCGACAGGTAGAGTATCATCACCTGCCTGAATGAGAAGTGCGCGGGGTCGAACATTCCGCTTCGCGCCACTTCCATCATGCCGCTCGACGTGACGGCGCCTATTATTATTCCGATCGAGGCAACGGCCATTATGATCTTCAGCGGGGCGGCTTTCGACGCTATGGCCGAATTGAGGAAATTGGCCGCATCGTTCATTACACCGATAAATAGGCCCGTAATGGCGAGAATGATCATCACCACGAGCATGAACGTGTATATATGCTCCATGCGTTGAGTTTTCTTAAACTGAACAAAGATACTCCATTAGGGTCGCAGCAACCAAAAAACAGACATATTGTTAATGATTATTTAACATTGGTGCCGACGTTCCGCCGAGTGTTGCCGGCAGTGTTACTGCGCATTACGCGCCATCGCGCATTTCCCGTCCGTTCGTGGGGCAGGACCGGATCCGCGGAAGTTTACGACGCCGGCGGCATCCTGCCGAACGTCCCCGCATATCGCAATGCCGGACTGCGCCCCCGGCGCGGCATGCAAGAAAAAGGGCCCGGCAAGAAAAAGGAACCGGAAGCCGCGCGGGCCTCCGGTTCCGAAATCGATCATGTATGCCGTTCTACTCTACGGGATCCGTGAGCCAGAAGTACTCGACGTTCGATCCGAACGAGCCGGCCGCTACGGTGTACTTGTTCAGGAAGTAGTAGACATTGTTCTCGGCATCGTACTCTCCGTCGGTAGAGGTTACCGAAACGGGGCCGTACGACGGATGATCGTAACCGATCTCCTGCTTGTCGATGGTCGGCACGCCGTCCTTCATGTAGAAGAAGAGGGTGACGCCGCCGCCCCAGTCGGGAATGCGGTAGATGTCGGTGCCGTCGCGCTGGTAGAGTTCCAGTCCTACGTCGTCACCGCTGAAGAAGGCCGAGTAACGGAATGTTCCGGTTCCGAGGAAGTTCCACTTCACGCGGGTGATATTGAAATAGAGTCCGCTTTCGTTCGTGCTGTAGATCGAAGCATAGCGGCTGTCCTCCACGATCATGTCGAAATCGTAGGTGACGCCCACCTCGGCATCGGGGAACGACACTGTGAAGGTGGTCTGTGCCTCGCCGGCCGCGAAGCTGATCTCCGACACCGAAAATGTCTCGCCGCCGCGCTTGATGCTCACGGGGACCGTGATGGCGTCGGCCGTGTTGGTGCGTGCCGCCGTGAATGTGAGGTCGGTGCCATCGGCCGGATCGAGCTCTATCGATGTCCTGTGCTCGGGGAAGTAAACTCCGTAGCAGTCGGGATCCTCGGGCTGGCCGGGTACGTAATCCTCATCTTCAGAGCAGGCTGCCAGCATCAAGCACGAGAGTGCCGCAAGGGCGAATATACTGAGAAATCTTTTCATGTTTCTATTTATATATTAAAAAGTATAATCTACGTAAATAAAACAAACGTACAAAAACAAATGCTT
>CAZFIN010000089.1:0-7310 GCA_964519525.1 uncultured Alistipes sp.
CATCGGCCCGATGATCATGATGAAGTTCGCAGCCCTGGCCACCAAGGAGTATGGCATACCCACCATGGTCAGCCTCAACGCACTGATGGTCGACGGCACCGGCATGTGTGGCGCCTGCCGTGTAAGCGTGGGCGGTGAGACTAAGTTCACTTGTGTTGATGGCCCTGAGTTTGATGGCCATAAGGTAGACTTTGACGAGGCTATGCGTCGTCAGGCTATGTACAGAAATAATCCCAAGTGCAATCCCGAAACCCATAAATGCAAGTGCCATGGCTAATAGAATACCCCGTGTGAAAGTGCGTGAGCAGGAGCCTAAGGTTCGTGCCACTAATTTTGAGGAAGTATGCTACGGCTATAATGATGAGGAGGCTGCCCTTGAGGCATCCCGTTGCCTCAACTGCAAGGTGCCCCATTGTCAGGGCAAGTGTCCGGTGCATGTTAATATCCCCGGCTTCATTAAGAAGGTAGCCGAGGGCGATCTTCGCGGCGCTGCAGAGATAATCAGTGTTGACAGCACTCTGCCCAGTGTCTGCGGTCGTGTATGTCCTCAGGAGTCGCAGTGTGAAGGCGCATGTGTGTTGGGCATCAAGTTTGAGCCGGTTGCCATCGGTAAGCTTGAGCGTTATGTGGGCGACTGGAAGATAGCTCATTCCGATGAGGTGAAGACAGAGCTTCCCGCACGCAACGGCAAGCGCGTGGCTATCGTAGGCTCCGGCCCCGCCGGCCTCGCCTGTGCTTCCGACTTGGCCAAGGCCGGTTATGAAGTGAAGATTTTTGAGGCGCTCCATAAGGTGGGAGGCGTTCTGGTATATGGTATTCCTGAGTTCCGTCTGCCTAAGGAGGGGATAGTAGCCAAGGAGGTTGAGGAAGTGAAGAAACTCGGTGTGGAGATTGAGACCGACGTGGTGATAGGACGCACCATGACAGTTGACGATCTTCTTGATCGCGAAGGCTTTGACGCTGTATTCGTAGGCTCCGGTGCCGGACTTCCCCGTTTCATGGGTATTGAGGGCGAGAACCTTAATGGTGTATGCTCCGCCAATGAATTCCTTACACGTGCCAATCTTATGCACGCCTATGATGATGAATATGATACTCCTATCTACACAGGTCGCAAAGTTGTTGTGGTAGGTGGTGGCAATGTTGCCATGGATGCCGTGCGCACTGCAAAGCGTCTTGGGGCAGAGGCCGTGATAGTATATCGTCGTTCAGAGGCAGAACTTCCCGCACGCGTGGAAGAGGTGCATCATGCCAAGGAGGAGGGTATCGAGTTCCGCATGCTCGCCAATCCTACCCGCGTGCTGGCTACCGATAACGGCTGGGTGCGCGGCCTGAGCTGTGTGGAGATGGAGCTGGGCGAGCCAGACGAGAGCGGCCGCCGCTCGCCGGTGGTGAAGGAGGGGTCTGACTTCGAGATAGAGTGCGATGTGGTCATCATGGCTCTGGGTACGTCGCCCAATCCGTTGCTGAAGCGTACCACCGAGGGGCTTGAGACCAACCGCCGCGGCTGCATAGTGACCGACGAGGCCGGAGTCACCACACGCGAGGGCGTCTTCGCCGGAGGCGATGCCGTGACCGGCGCGGCTACGGTCATTCTGGCCATGGGTGCCGGCCGTCGTGCGGCCCGTGCCATCGACGAATATGTCAGAAGCCGCAGCGCGCGATAGCGGTCGGGCAGCGGGGGAGGATGCGATGCTCATTGCACTATGACGCTATATATTAAGAATATGGTATGCCCGCGGTGCATAGCAGCCGTGCGCAACGTGCTGGAACAGTCGGGGCTGGAGGTAAAATCGGTCACGCTCGGCGAGGCCGAGGTCGCCGGTACGCTCGACGACGGCATGAAACGCGCTGTCGCCGGAAGACTCGGTGCCGAGGGTTTCGAACTGCTTGAGGATCGCCGTTCGCGGATAATCGAGGCTGTCAAGCATGGCATCATCGAGTTGATCTACTCCCGCGAAGTCATGCCCGAAGTGAACCTTTCCGAGTACCTGTCGGATCGTCTGCGCATGGATTACAAATACTTGAGCACGCTGTTCTCGGAGACGCAGGGCCGCACCATCGAGCGGTATTTCATCGCTCACAGGATCGAACGCGTGAAGGAACTGCTTGTCTACGACGAACTGACGCTCAGTGAAATCGCCTACCGCATGGGATATTCGAGCGTCGCCCATCTGAGCATGCAGTTCAAGCGCGAGACGGGACTTGCCCCGAGCGCCTACAAACGTTCCGGAGCCGGCAAGCGCCGTCCGCTGAATGAATTGTAGCCGACGCAAACATATACTCAGGCAGGAACTGAAAACGGCATACGGGGCGTGAACGCCCCGTATGCCGTTTTTATTGAAGTCCGTGTCCGGATCTGGAATGCGCTTATTTCACCATTCCGACGTAATTGTGCGGCGTGATGGTGCGCAACTCGGCCTTTACCGGTTCGGCGACATCCAGCGTTTCCACGAACTCGCGTATCGTCTGCTCGGTGATGTGGCCGCCGGTGCGGGTCAGGGCCTTGAGCGCCTCGTAGGGGTTGGGGTAGGCCTCGCGGCGCAGGATCGTCTGCATGGCCTCGGCCACTACGGCCCAGTTGTCTTCGAGATCGGCGGCGAGTTTGGCCTCGTTCAGAATCACCTTGCCCAGACCTTTCTGCAGCGACGCGAATCCTATGAGCGAATGCGCCACGGGTACGCCCACGTTGCGCAGCACGGTTGAGTCGGTCAGGTCGCGCTGCATGCGCGACACGGGCAGCTTGGCCGCGAGGAACTCGTATACGGCATTGGCCATGCCGAAATTGCCCTCGGCGTTCTCGAAGTCGATGGGGTTCACCTTGTGCGGCATGGCACTCGATCCCACCTCGCCCTTCTTCACCTGCTGGCGGAAATACTCCATTGAGATGTAGGTCCACATGTCGCGCGCGAGGTCGGTCAGTATTGTGTTTATTCGCTTCAGCGCGTCGAACGTGGCGGCCAGATTGTCGTAATGCTCGATCTGCGTGGTGTACTGCGAGCGCGAGAGTCCCAGCGTATCGTTCACGAACGAGTTGCCGAACGCCACCCAGTCGATGTCGGGGTAGGCCACATGGTGGGCGTTGAATCCGCCCGTCGCGCCGCCGAACTTGGCCGCGGGGGCTATGGCGTCGAGCTGTGCGATCTGCTTCTCAAGACGCTCGACGAACACGCGGAACTCCTTGCCCAGACGCGTGGGCGACGCCGGCTGGCCGTGGGTGTGCGCCAGCATGGGTATATCGCTCCATCCGTCGGCCATCGACTTCAGTTTGCCGACCACGGCATTCAGCGCCGGACGGTAAACTGAAGTCAGAGCCTCCTTCAGCAGCAGCGGCGTGGCCGTATTGTTGATGTCCTGCGAGGTGAGCCCGAAATGGACGAACTCGCGGAAGCGGTTGAGTCCCAGCGATTCGAGTTTCTCCTTGAGCAGATATTCCACGGCTTTCACATCGTGGTTGGTGACACTCTCGATCTCCTTCACATGCTCGGCATCGGCCATCGAGAATTCAGTATATAGCTTGCGCAGCTCGGCGAACGCCGACTCGGGCACCTCCTTGAGCTGCGGCAGCGGCAGACGGCACAAGGCGATGAAATACTCTACCTCGACGCGCACGCGGTAGCGGATGAGCGCGTATTCCGAAAAATAGTCCGATAGAGCGGCCGTTACCTTATTATAGCGGCCGTCGACGGGTGAAATGGCTAAAAGTTGGTGTGACATATCGTATGTGTTAAATTGAGGTCAAAATTAACACAATTTATCCATACTCACAGCATTCATTTCACGGAATGGCGATTTTTTTGTAAATTTGCGAACGTTTTCATTAAGCCGAGGGCAGAGAGCGAACACAGTTCGGGCTATGCCGGGGCGAGAAAACGAGTGTTGAAAAAATTACGATACCGCTTATGAACATACTCACGGCTCTGATCGACGCTATGGCGAGTTTCGTCAAGAACAACCCCCTGACGGTGGTGATCATCGTCATGATGGCCGTATTCGTGCCCTCGCTTTTCGGAGCCCTTGTGATAGGCGGCGTCATACTCCTTATACTTCTGCTCGCGTGGCCTCTGGTCATGCTCCTGCGTCTGCGCCGCATGGGACGCAGCATCGAGGAGGAGGCCGCACGCAACTTCGGCGGCGGATACCGGCAAAAGCAGTACACGCGCCGCGAAAAGGGCGAGCGCAGCGACGGCGACGTGAAGATCTACACCACGACCGTCCGGGAGAAGCGCGTGAAATCCGACGTGGGCGACTATGTGGACTTCGAGGAGGTGAAAGACACCGACGAGCGGCGGTAAGCGGATTTTGGACAGCGTTTTCTATCGTGTGATCAGCCACGAGTAAAAATCTGTTGAAAACATATTGACTGCGGCAATCGTGCCGGCGGCATGTGCGGGGGATGATCAGTAATCATCCGTCATGATTTCATACGACCTGAGGATTCACGTCGATGAAAACATTTACATCGGTCCGCGGGAAACGGTCGATGCCTCGTCATCTTTTCGTATATATACTCGCAAAGTAAAACTGCCGGAATACGTTCGGCGGTGACGCCCCACCCCGGGAGATTATTATATTACGCTGAGAGGCAGGATTGTAAAACTGGGATTTCGGATTCGGAAAAACCGGCAAACGCGAATTTATATAACCGACAATTACGATGTTATGGTCAGTTGCCGGCGTTTTCCTCGCGTCCCGTCCGTTTTGGCGCGGGACGCGTTTTTTTGTCAATTAAAAAAAAACAGTAACTTTGCCGTAAGTTATTGGCGCGATAAGTGAATCAATAGCCCGCATGTTATGTTCGAATCAATAGGCCGATATTTCCTGCTGATGCAGAAGGTGTTCTCGCGTCCCGAAAAGATGCGGATCTACCGTGAGCGCATCTTTTACGAGATGGAGGCGCTGGGTCTCAACTCCGTGGGACTCACGGCCATAATCTCGGTATTCATAGGCGCGGCCATCACTCTGCAAATGTCCATAAGCCTCGAATCGCCGTTTATCCCGCGCTATCTCATAGGTTACGCCACGCGCGAGACCATGACGCTGGAGTTCTCGTCCACCGTCGTGGCGCTGATTCTGGCCGGCAAGGTGGGATCGAACATCGCCTCGGAGATAGGCACCATGCGCATCACCGAGCAGATCGACGCGCTGGAGATCATGGGAGTCAATTCGGCGTCGTACCTGATACTGCCCAAGATCGTGGCCACGGTGGCCTTCTTCCCGTTCCTCACCATCTTCAGCATGCTGATAGGCATGGCCGGCGGCTACATCATAGCCGCACTCACGGGCATAATGATTCCGGCCGACTACATCGAGGGCCTGCAGTACTGTTTCGTGATGTGGGAGGTGATCTATTCGCTCATCAAGATCGCCGTCTTCGCATTCATCATAACCAGCATATCGGCCTACTGCGGCTACTACGCCAAAGGCAACTCGCTCGAAGTGGGCAAGGCCTCGACGCGGGCCGTGGTATCGAGTTCCATCGTGATAATGATCTTCAACCTCGTTCTCACACAACTTCTGCTTACGTAACGATGATAAAGGCGCAAAACATAGTCAAGTCGTTCGACGGACGCACCGTGCTGAAGGACATCTCGGTGGATTTCCTCACGGGAAAGACCAACCTCATAATCGGCCGCAGCGGTTCGGGCAAGACTGTACTGCTGAAGAGTCTCGTGGGACTGCACCAGATCGACTCGGGCGCGATATATTACGACGACGTGTGCTTTTCGACGCTCGACTTCAAGGCCCGCAAGGCCATCCGCAAGGATGTGGGCATGATATTTCAGGGCGGCGCGCTGCTCGACTCGTCCACGGTGGTCGAGAACGTCAAACTGCCGCTCGACCTGTTCACCGAGCAGTCGGAGGAGGAGAAGCTGGAGCGTGTGAACTTCTGTCTCAAGCGCGTCAATCTCGACAATGCCCACCGGCTCTATCCCTCGGAGCTGAGCGGAGGCATGGTCAAGCGCGTGGCCATAGCGCGCGCCATCGTGCTCAATCCGCGCTATCTGTTCTGCGACGAGCCCAACTCGGGACTCGATCCGCAGACTTCCATCGTGATCGACAACCTCATACGCGACATAACCGAGGAGTACGACATCACCACCATAATCAACACCCACGACATGAACTCGGTGATGGAGATCGGCGAGAAGATCGTGTTCATCTACGAAGGCAACAAGTGGTGGGAGGGGTCCAAGCGCGACATCCTGCAGGCCGACAATCGCGAGCTCAACGACTTCGTGTTCGCCTCGGCGATGGCCAAGCGCGCCAAACTGGCCGGAGGATATTCGTCGCCGGACGGCCGCATCTGAACGGCATGCCCGGCATGACATCATGGCGGACGCTAAATGCCCCGAAGAGGCGAGCGATGATGCGTCGCCGGACTATTTCCCGATCTGCGATCTGATGTAATCGACCATCGCTTCCGGCGATTTGCAGCCGATAACGTATTTGTCGCCGTTGTCGAGCCTGATGATGAAACAGTCGGAGGCTTTGCCGTAATAAGCCGTGTATGTGCCGACGTCGCCCTCTTTGAATATGCCCCAATATCCCATGAATCCGCCGGAGCCGAATATCCGCCTGCTGCCGATTGTGGGCTGGAACGGATCGGCGCTCACGACCCGGCGCATGGGGACGGAGTGCCGTTTCAAAAGGGAACGTACCGTGATCCGCTTTTCGTCTGCCGAGACGGAGAGGGGCGCGTAGACCGAAGCCAGAACGAGCAATATCGAGATTGCCGCGGCCGGAACCGCGAAAATTCGTGTTTCGTCATGGCAAACGTCTAATAGCACGACGAAGACACCTATGACGAATAAGGTAATAATGGCAGAGTAATTGCTGAAGTTAACGCGCGATTTCATGATTGTATCCGTTAAATTGTTTGCGGCTGAACTGCGAATGCAAAACTACGCATTTCCGATTGAATACGCAAGAATCGCATGAGGGCGGTTGGACAGTCGATGCGGGATACGACGTCTGTCGGATCGCGCGGCGCCGGCAGGAGGGGCTTTGCGGCATCGGCTCCGCCATGACGGCCCGGCGATACGTTCCGTCGTGCGGTCGCCATCGTCCGCCGGCCGCGGTCGGGGGCGGGTCGCGTATGCTGATGCGGCCGTTGTCTGCGAACGGACGGCATGCGGAATTTTTTGGACATTAAGTGTATAATCGCATAAAAAATTTTGAAAAAAACGCGAAAGTGTATATCTTTGCGGTGTGAAAAAGATAACAGAAGTTCTAATTATTATAACGAATTAATATTATGGCACAGATTAAGATTGGTATCAACGGTTTCGGACGTATCGGCCGTATGG
>CAZFIN010000090.1:0-7238 GCA_964519525.1 uncultured Alistipes sp.
GCACCGCTATCGCGGGGTGTACGAGCCGCGCGGCCACAAGTACATCACCGATTTCGAGTACACGCCCACTCCAACCATAACCTACCGCGTGGGCGGCGTGATCCTGCGCAAGGAGTTGCTGTGGATTCACAAGCGCACGCAGCTGATGATACGCTACACGCTTGTCGACGCCCATTCCGATACCACGCTGCGTCTGCGTCCCTTCTTCGCGTTCCGCAACAAACATTCGCTCTCGAAGGCCAACATGGACGCCAACGGACGCTCCTATCCGATCAAGGGCGGAGTGAAGTGCCGGCTGTACGATGGCTATCCGTGGCTCTACCTTCAGGTCAACAAGGACGACGTCGAGTTCGTGGCCGCCCCCGACTGGTACTACGGCTTCGAGTATCCCGAGGAGATCAAGCGCGGTTACGACGGCTACGAGGATCTGCTCACCACGGGCTATTTCGAGATGCCCATCCGCAAGGGCGAGAGCATAATATTCTCGGCTGCGACCGACGAGATGGCCACCGAGGAGACCATATCGCAGATCTACGAGGCCTCGATCGCCCGCCGCACCCACAAGATAGACTTCCTGAGCTGCCTGCACCATTCGGCCCGTCAGTTCATCGTGCGCCGTTCGGGCGGCCGCACCGAGATGATCGCCGGTTACCCGTGGTACGGCGAGGTGGGGCGCGACACGTTCATGGCACTGCCCGGTCTGGTGCTGGAGCAGGGTTACAAGGAGGACTGCATGGATGTGCTCGACACCATGGTGGGCGCCATGCGCGACGGCGACTTCGCCGGCTCGGCCTCGGCACGCGTTGCGGCCGACGCTCCGCTGTGGTTCTTCTGGACGTTGCAGAATCTGGAAAATCATATAGGCGCCAAGGAGCTGTGGGCGCGTTACGGCGAGGCCATGAAGGCCGTGCTGGAGGCCTACCGCCGCGGTTTCGACGGGCGGGTGGCGCTGCACGACAACGGTCTGGTGTGGGCCGCCGCCGAAGGTGAGGCGCTCACGTGGATGAACACCAAGGTCGACGGACGTCCCGTGGCCCGGCGCGCAGGTTACGCCGTGGAGATCGAGGCGCTGTGGTACAACGCCGTATGTTACACGCTGGCGCTGGCCCGCAAGATGAAGGACAAGGCGTTCGTGGAGCGCTGGGCCGACGTGCCCGGCCGCACGAAGGAGTCGTTCCTTGCGAAATTCTGGCTTGCCGGCGAGGGTTATCTGGCCGACTTCGTGAATGACGAAGAGGTCAATACTTTCCGCCGTTCGAACATGCTCGTGGCATGCGCATTGGACTACACGATGCTCGGCGAGGACCAGATCATGGATGTGCTCGGCGTGGTGCGTCAGCACCTGCTCACGCGCCGCGGCGTGCGTTCGCTCTCGCCGCGCAATCCATTCTACGAGCCTTCGTATGCCGAGGATCAGCGTTCGCAGGATCTGGCCAGCCGCAACGGTTCGACGTGGATCTGGCCGCTGATGTTCTATGTGAAGGTCAGCTTCGGCATCGCCGGCGAACGTTTCCTGCCCGAGGCCGAGGAGCTGCTCGAAGGTTTCGAACCCGAGATACAGACCTCGTGCATAGGTTCGTTGAGCGAGTGTTTCGAGGGCGATCCCCCGTTCCGTGCGCGCGGCTGTCTGTCGCAGGCCACCAGCGTGGGAGCTCTGCTCTACATCAGCGATCTGACGAACAGCTGGCGCGGGAAAAAAGCGGATAAAAAGAGAAAGGCCGTCGGAAAGACTTCGGCACGCAGAACGAAATAAAAATAGAGGATACATATGAGAGTGTTAATGTTTGGCTGGGAGTTCCCGCCCCATATAGCCGGAGGCTTGGGTACGGCGTGTTACGGCATGACGCGGGGACTGGCGCGCAACGACGTGGAGGTGATTTTCGTGATGCCACACGCTTCGGGCGACGAGGACGAGCGTTTCGTCAGAGTGGTCAATGCCAGCGATGTCGAGGCCACGTACTGCGATTCGAGTATCGAGGGAGCCGATGATATCATGAGGAAGATCTCGTTCATCCACATCGATTCGAACATGGTTCCCTACATATCGCCCGAGGAGTTCGTCACCTATCGCGAGGAGTACGAGCGCACGGGCCGCAAGTTCTGGGAGCGTGCCGGCGACAGCTGGACCCAGAGGTACAATTTTTCGGGCAAGTACGGCGCCAATTTGCTTGAGGAGGTCGCACGCTATGCCGTGGTGGCCGCGCAGGTGGCCAAGAATCTCGAAGGGCAGTTCGACGTGATACATGCCCACGACTGGCTGACCTATTTCGCCGGCATCGCCGCCAAGCGCGTGTCGGGCAAGCCGCTGGTCGTTCACATGCACGCCACCGAATACGACCGTTCGGGCGAGAACATCAACCGTCAGACCTACTCAATCGAGCGCGCGGGCATGCTCGCGGCCGACCGTGTGATAGCCGTGTCGAACCTCACGCGCAACATCGTCATCGAGAAGTACGGCATTCCGGCCGACAAGGTGGTGACCGTGCACAACGCGGTGCGTTTCGCCGAGAAGGACAACGCGGTTCCCGAGCGCGGCGTCGAGGACAAGATCGTGACGTTCCTCGGCCGCATAACCTACCAGAAGGGACCCGACTACTTCGTCGAGGCGGCGGCCAAGGTGCTCAAGCGTGTGCCCGATGTGCGTTTCGTGATGGCCGGTTCGGGCGATATGATGAACCACGTGATCCGCCGCGTGGCGCGTCTGGGCATCGCCGACCGGTTCCATTTCACGGGATTCCTGCGCGGCGAGGACGTGCATCGCATGTTCCAGCTGTCGGACGTCTACATAATGCCTTCGGTGTCGGAACCGTTCGGAATCTCGCCGCTCGAGGCCATGCGGTCGAACGTTCCCGTCATAATATCGAAGCAGAGCGGCGTGGCCGAGGTGCTGGACTATGCGGTGAAGGTCGACTACTGGGACGTGGACGCCATGGCCGACGCGATATACGGTTTCGTGAAGTATCCGGCCCTGTCGAAGATGTTCGCGTCGAAGGGTCTGGAGGAGGTTACGGGTCTGAAGTGGAACAACGCCGCCGCCAAGATCAAGAGAGTCTACGAGGAGGCGATTAACGAGTGCAAGCAATAAAATAGATCAATATGAAAACCGTTTGTTTATATTTTCAAGTGCACCAGCCGTGGCGTTTGAAAGTTTACAGATTCTTCAACATCGGCAAGGATCACAACTATCTGGACGACTTCACCAACCGTTCGATCATGCAGAAGGTGGCGCGCCAGTGCTATCTGCCCATGAACGCCCTGTTGCTGAAGCTCATCCGTGAGAACAAGGGCGCGTTCCGCTGCTCGTTCTCGATAACGGGTTCGGCCGTCGAGCAGTTCCGCATCTATGCGCCCGAGGTGCTCGACTCGTTCCGCGCGCTGGCCGATACGGGCTGCGTGGAGTTTCTGGCCGAGACCTATTCGCATTCGCTGGCCTCGCTCTCGTCGAAGGAGGATTTCGTCGAGCAGGTGAAGCTGCATTCGGCGATGATAAAGAAGGAGTTCGGCAAGAAGCCCGTTGCGTTCCGCAATACGGAGCTTATCTATTCCGACGAGATCGGCGCCATGGTTTCGTCGCTGGGCTTCAAGACCATTCTCGCCGAGGGCGCGAAGCATGTGATGGGCTGGAAGTCGCCCGACTACATCTACACCAATGCCATCGACAACCGTCTGCGCGTGCTGCTGCGCAACTACAAGCTGTCGGACGACATAGCTTTCCGTTTCTCGAATAAGGGCTGGGACCAGTATCCCCTGACGGCCGACAAGTTCGCATCGTGGGTTAACAACGAGGGCGGCGAGGTCGTCAATCTGTTCATGGACTACGAGACTTTCGGCGAACATCAGAAGGCCGACACCGGCATCTTCGACTTCATGAAGGCTCTGCCGCAGGCCATTCTCGGACACGAGGCCCTGCAGTTCGCAACGGTGAGCGAGGCCGCCAAGGCCGGCCAGCCGGTGGGCGTGCTTCACTGCCCGCATGTGATGTCGTGGGCCGACGAGGAGCGCGACGTGACGGCATGGCTCGGCAACGAGTTGCAGAACGAGGCGTTCACCAAGCTCTATGCGCTGAAGGACAAGGTGAAGGCGCTGAAGAACGACGATTTCAACTATGTGTGGAATTTCATGCAGACGTCGGATCACTTCTACTATATGGCTACCAAGTGGCTTTCGGACGGCGACGTGCATTCGTACTTCAACCCCTATGGGTCGTCGTACGAGGCGTTCATCAACTACATGAACGTGCTGTCGGATTTCGAGATCGAGATCGACCGCGCGCTCGCGGCCAAGAAGCCCCACCGCAGGAAAGAGGCCGTTACGGCATAGTCCGGGGACGGATGCCGCACGTGCGTGGCACGATGCAGCTATTTCATTGACAGAACCGGGGCAGCATCCGTCAGGATGCTGCCCCGGTTCCGGTATTTGTCGGGGTCGGGCGGCTTGCGCCTCAGCTATTTCACCTTCACCCACGGCATGTTGCGGTCGAAGAATTCCTTCACCTCCACCGCACGGTCGCAGCACAGTCCGTCGGCGCCGAGCGCCACGCCCAGTATGAAGTCGTCGACCGACTGTCCGGGCCAGAGCGATACGAACAGGCCGGCTTTCTTGGCCTTCGTTACGGCGTCGCGGCTCGTGCCGCCCATTTTGCATCCCAGACGCCGTATGCCCATCTCCACGGCCTCCTTTATGGTGGCGTCGTTCACCGGCTTGCCTATGATGAGCAGCAGATCGGCCTCGGGGTGCAGACGCTGCATGGTGCGCAACGCGCGTTTGTCGCTCGACGTGAATACATAGGTCGATGCCGCCGGCCGGTGTTTCATCGCCTCGGTGTACAGTTTTTCGCAGTAACCGTCGAGTTGTTCCTCGGTGTAGGTGTGCGACTTCATCTCGAATTCGACATACAGCCCCTCCTTGTCGCCGAGCCATTCGCACAGCTCGTCGAGGAACAGTATGTCGTTGCCCTGCTTGGTCTTCACCTCGCGTATCTCGCGTTCCGTCATGCCCTCCACCTCGCGGTCGCACGGGGTGAGCCGGGCGAGCGAAGCGTCGTGCGAGATCACGAGCCGGCCGTCCTTGGTCATGCGCACATCTGTTTCGTAACCGCGTATTCCCTTGTCGTAGGTGGCCTGAAATGCGGGCATCGTGTTCTCGTCATACTCCATGCGGCTGCCGCGGTGGGCGAAAAACTGCACGTAATGTTCCTGCTCCTGCGCTGCGGATGTCACGACCGACAGCGAGGCGAGCAGTGCGGCGGCAAACAGTCTTATGTTCATTGTTTCTGATTTCATTCGGATTGGTTGCTTAACAGTCGTTCTCCGGCCCCGGCATGGTCGGAACGACGTTCCGTCCTGCGGCCTGCCGGCGACATTAATAAAGGACTGCGGCACGCCGGTGCGCCCGCAGTCGGTTCGTTTTTCCGGCATCGTGCCGGCATACGGGGTGTGCCGCCGACGTCGGCGTCAGACGGTCATGATCTCCTTCTCCTTGGCTTCGATCAGGGTGTCGAGCGACTTCGAGTACTTCTCCAGCAGCTTCTGTGCCTGAGTCTCGCCGTCCTTCGACTCATCCTCGGGCATGCCCTCCTTCTGAGCCTTCTTGAATGCCTCCACCGCATCGCGGCGTGCGTTGCGCAGGCTTATGCGTGCCGTTTCGCCGACGCCGCGCACCTGCTTCACGAGCTCCTTGCGGCGCTCCTCGGTGAGGGGCGGTATCGACAGCCGGATCTGGTCGCCGTTGTTCGAGGGCGTGAGACCGATGTTCGAGTCGATGATCGCCTTCTCGATCACGCGGATCATCTTCTTGTCCCACGGCTGGATGAGGATTGTGCGGGCGTCGGGCACCGTCACGCTCGCAACGCCCGACACGGGAGTCTGCGAACCGTAATAGTCGACCATCACGCTGTTCAGCACATTGGTCGAGGCTTTGCCGGCGCGGATGTTGGCCAGCTCCTCGTCGAGATGATCTACCGTGCGCTTCATACGGTCGGTAGCTTCATTGATAATCGTTTTAGTATCCATAGTAGTCATGCTTGAAAATTTTCATTCCGCAGTCGTGGCGCGTCCGGCGCCGGTGCGACGGTTTTATTTTAGCGCCTGCTCTATCGCGTCGATCAGTTTGGCGAAATCCTCGGCGCTGTAACCTACCGACACGTACTTCACCTTGCCGTCCTTGCCGATGAGGAAGTTGCGCGGGATGTAGTTCGTGGCGAAGAGCTTGAAGATGCTCTGGTCGGGGTCGAGTCCCATGGGGAACGTGTATCCCGCCTTGTCGCGGAACGCCTCCACCGTCGACTGTTTCTCGCCGCGCGAGATTGGCAGGAACACGAAGTCCTTGCCTTTGAAACGGTCGATGATCTCCTTCTGGACATGTTTCAGCTCCTCGCGGCACGGAGGGCACCATGTGGCCCAGAAATTGACGAGCACCACCTTGCCCTTGAGCGATGCCGACGTGATCTTCTTGCCGTCGAGCATCGTCACGGTGAACTCCGGGGCCTTGTCGCCCTGCTTCACTATGGTCGAGGCTGTTATGTCGTCGTTTTTGCTCTGTGCCCGAACCCCTGCGGGTACCGTCACCGCCAGCAACGCGGCCAGTGCCGCAATTATGCACGCCTTTCGGCCCGATAAAATCCTTTTCATAGTCTTATTCGTTTTCGCACGGGGCTGTGTCGCCCCGCGCCGTTTGTCGTCGGTTCATTGTCTCGGCCGGTGTGTCCGGCCGTCCGTGTTTACTCCCTGCAGACCAGAGTGCCTATGTTCTCGCCGTCGAGCACGCGCTGCAGGTTGCCTGCGGTGTCCATGTCGAACACGATGATGTCCAGCCCGTTCTCCTTGCAGAGCGTGAAGGCGGTCATGTCCATTACTTTAAGATCGCGGTTGTATACCTCGTCGAAGGTGATGCGGTCGAACTTCACGGCGGCGGGATCCTTCTCGGGGTCGGCCGTGTAGACTCCGTCCACGCGCGTGCCCTTGAACATGACCTCGGCCTCGATCTCTATTCCGCGCAGGGCCGATGCCGTGTCGGTCGAGAAGTAGGGGTTCGACGTGCCTCCGCCGATGATTACCACATAGCCCGCTTCGAGATACTCGATGGCACGGGCCTTCGAGTAGTATTCGCCTATGGGCTCCATGCGTATCGAGGTCAGCACCTTGGCTTTCACGCCGTTGTCCTCCAGCGCCGACTGCAGCGCTATGGAGTTGATGACCGTGGCCAGCATGCCCATCTGGTCGCCCTTCACGCGGTCGAAT
>CAZFIN010000091.1:0-7230 GCA_964519525.1 uncultured Alistipes sp.
CGTGTCTGCCTACCGCAAGAGTTCCAAGGACGGCAAGTTCACCGTCAAGGTCGAGTATATCTCGTGCTGCGACCTCAGCGGCAAGACGCTCCTTCTGGTGGATCCCATGCTGGCCACGGGCACCTCGCTCGTGCTGGCCTACGAGGCGTTGTGCGAGAAGGGCGGGCAGCCTGCGCATACGCACATCGCGTCGGTGATTGCGAGCGAGCAGGGCGTGGACTATGCCGTGAAACATCTGCCGTCGAGAAGCACCACCCTGTGGGTCGGTGCCGTCGATGCCGAACTGACCTCGCGCTCCTACATCGTGCCGGGCATAGGCGATGCCGGCGATCTGGCCTTCGGCGAGAAACTGGGTTGATGCCGATCCCTGAAGCGGACCGCGTCGGTCCAGCCGATTCAGAATATCTGTCCCCCCCCCTTTGCGTGGCGCGATGCCGGCAGAGGGGGATTTTTTTGAGCGAAGGGGATCTACTTTACCGCGACGCTGCGTGTGACGGGATCGAATGTCACTATGTCGCTGGTGAACAGCCGCTCGATGTGGCCGCTGGCCACCATCTCCTCCGTCGGCAGCAGATGCAGCTCGGGAGGCGCTATCAGTGCTATGGCGTCACAGAGTGCGAGGGCTATGTCGAGCTCGTGGGTCGAGAACAGAATACATTTGCCCTCGTCGTGCGCCAGCCGGCGCAGCAGGGTGCACAGCTCGTAGCGGTTTGGCATGTCGAGAAATGCGGTAGGTTCGTCGAGCAGCATCACTGGAGTCTGCTGCGCCAGTGCTCGGGCTATCATTATGCGCTGGCATTCACCGTCGGACATGCGGTCCATGGTCTTGTCGGCGTATGCCTCCATGCCCACCAGCCGCAGCGACCGTTCGACGATCTGCGTGTCGGCCTGCTGCATGCGTCCTATCCAGTTGGTGTAGGGGGCACGGCCGAGAGCCACCACGTCGCGGCACCGCAGATTGGCTATGCGCACCTTGTCGGTCGTGACCAGCGATACGGTGGCGGCCGCCTCGGCAGGTGTAAGACTTGCGGCAGGACGTCCGCCGATGAGTATCCGTCCGTCCGATATCTTTCCCAGACCGGTTATCGCACGCAGCAGAGTGCTTTTGCCGGTGCCGTTGCGGCCGACGAGGGCCGTCAGCGCGCCGGCCGGCACCTCGGCCGTTACCGGGCCGATCAGCGTGCGTGATCCGTAGGCGAGCGTTAGATTTTCCAGTCGTATCATTGTGCGCAGGGTTATGCAGTCGCTTCTATACTATATTCTTGTTCCTTACCACCACCCATATCACCACGGGTATTCCCAGCAGTGCCGTCACCGTGTTTACGGGCAGCGTGAGCAGTTTCGACACTATGTCGCACGCCAGCAGCGACACGGCGCCTGCGAGCGCTGCCGCCGGCATCAGCGTGCGGTGGTCGGCGTCGCGGAAGAGTATGCGCGCCACATGCGGTATGGCCAGCCCGATGAATCCTATCGGACCGCAGAAGGCCGTTACCGTTCCGGCCAGCAGCGTGGTCGACAGCAGGATGAGCATGCGCGTGCGTGCCACGTTCAGACCCATCGTGCGGGCGTACGCCTCGCCTAATAGCAGCAGGTTCAGCGGTTTGATGACGGCCACGCCCGCGGCGAGTCCGGCCGCGACGGCAGTTGCCATGAGCAGCAGCTGCGTTGCGGTGACGTCGCCGAGCGACCCCATGGTCCACACGACGAAGCTCTTCAGCGCCTCCTCGTTGCTCAGGTATTGCAGTATCTGCACCACGGCGCTCACGGCCGATCCGATCATCATGCCGAGTATCAGTATCACCATTATGTCCTTTATCCGCCGGCTTACGGCAGCTATGGCCGCGAGTATCGCCGCCGCGCCGATCCACGCCGCGCCCGCCACGCCTACGGCCGACAGCCACGGCCGTCCGGCGAGTCCCAGCATCGGCGCGCCGAGGATGAATACCGCCACGCCCAGACTCGCGCCCGAGCTGACGCCCAGAACGTACGGGCCTGCCAGCGGGTTGCGGAACATGGTCTGCATTTGCAGTCCGCTTACGGCGAGCGCCATTCCGGCCAGTGTGGCCACCACGGCCTTGAGCAGCCGTATGCCGGTCACTATCTTGGCCGTTACGGGGTCGCACGCGCCGCCCGTGAGTGCGGCCCATATGTCGTGCAGGGGTATGTTGACCGAGCCGACCGCGAGGTCGATGGCGAACAGTGCCGCGGCAGCGGTGCCGAGCACGGCGAACAGTATGGCGGAGCGTCTTTGCATTGGGGGGGGGTTATTCGAGTCGTCGGTAATAGTACATTTCGGTGTCGAACCGCTCGGCCGGCGAGAGCGCCAGCTCAGGGTGGAATATGGCTGTCAGGTCGTGCAGTATGACGTCGGGCTTCACCACGCCCGATTCCCAGAAGTCGTTGCCTCCGGCCGGTGTCAGACGGCGGTTGCAGTTGTAGATCCGTCCGTCGCGCACGCATTTCACGCCGGCGAATTTGGGATACCTGTCGCGCAGCTCGGCGGCGGTGGCGAACTGGCCGATATTGATCCAGCAGTCGGCCTCGGATGCGAGCCTGAAGGCCTCCTCCATGTCGATCGTCTGCGAGATGTTCGATGTGTTGCGGCCGTAGGCGTAGTCGCCGCCGGCATCGGTTATGAGTCGGGCCATGTAACTCCCGGTCGAGGCCATGATCCAGTTGTCGCCGTAGGGGGCGTTTATCATCACCTTGGGCCTCGATGCGGCCCGGGCGGCTACGGCGCGCAGCGCCTCGTAGCGTTCGGCTATGGCGGCGAAGAGCTGCTCGCCCTTCTGTCGGCAACCTGCTATCTCGGCCACGGCCACCATCCATTCGGCCTTGCCCAGGGGCGACTGCTCGACATATTCGCCCATATAAAGATAGGGTATACCCAGTTCGCGCAGCTTGGTCTCCATCGCGCTGCGGGCCGTGACACCGTACAGCAGCACCAGATCGGGCCGCAGGGCGACCAGCCGTTCGTAGTCGACATCGGGTTCGAATCCCACGTCGCCAACCTCGTTGCGGCGGGCGGCTATGCGGCTGTCGGATATGAAGTCTATGCCCGACACTCCGGCCACGCGTTCCGTGCAGTCCAAGGCCGACAGCATCGCCACGTAGCTCGACGACATGCACACGATGCGTGCCGCATCGCCGCCGATGCGCTGTATGTCGGACCGCCCGGAGGCGCGGGTGTCGCCGTCGCGGTCGATGAGCAGCATGTGGCTGACGCCCTCGGCGCCCTGCCACGGGTCGGTTACGCGGATGAGCGTCGATTCGCCGTCGGCAGTGCCGAGTATCTCGAAGCCCGAGGCGTACTGCGGACGGTATACGGTGCGGGTGAACTTTCCGATGTCGGGTCCGGACGAGGCCGTCCGGCAGCCGGCGGGAGCGGTCAGGGCTGCGGCGAGCATCAGCACGGCTGACAGTATGTTTCTGAAACGGTGTCTGTTCATGGTTTATCGCAGTCTTATGTCCTCATGCAGCCTCTGCACTATGGCCCTGCCCTGTGCGGCCAGCCTTTCGGCGGTCGCAGTACCCCCCCCCGCGTCGGTAATGTTCCCGGCCGTGAAGTTGTAGACGGCATATCCCTCGGCGGTCATCATGCCGACGGCGTTGTTGTAGGTCCAGAATCCGTAGTGCGGCGCTTCGGGATCGAATATGTTCTTGCTGTATACGAACTCGCCGGTGTCGATGCCCATCTGCGACAGCAGAGTGGCGGCCAGATCGGTCTGCGAGGCATAGGTGTCCACCGTTGTCGGGCCGCTTACGGCTCCGCCGGTCCATACCATAGGTATGCGCTGGCGTGCCGGATCGCCCGTCTGCAGATTCTCGGGGTAGGCTATGCCGTGGTCGGCGACGAGGATCACGAGCATGTCGTCCCATGCCGGCGAGCGGCGCCATGTGTCGAGCATGCGGCCGACGCACTCGTCGGTGAAGGCAGCGGCGTTGAGTATCGGGTTCTCGAAGCGGTCGTATGGCACGTCGAACGGTTCGTGCGAGCTGAGCGTCAGCAGAGTGGCGAAGAACGGGGTGCCGCTCTCGGCGAGCCGCAGTACCTCGTCGGCGAAGTAGGGGCACACTATGTCGTCGGCATAGCCCCATTGGGCCGGCTTTGCGTCGAAGCGCATGTCGCGCTGGTCGGTTATGCGCTCCACGCCGGTGCCGTAGAGGTAGGATACGGTGTTGGTGAAATCGGCGTCGCCGCCATATGTGAAACTCGTGGCATAGCCCGCGCGCCGCAGCGACCTCGCTATCGACGGCAGCCCCTGCGCCTTGTGCGGATATTTCATGACCGACACCACCGGATGTGCCGGGAACCCGCTCATGACGGCCACCTGCCCGCGGTCGGTGCGGAACGAATTGGCTATGATGTTTTCGAAACGTATGCCTTCGCGTGCGGCGCGTGCCAGATTGGGCGCCACACTGTCGCCTTCTATCACGGCGTCGGTGACCGTGCGTCCGAAACTCTCCAGCAGGATGAGCACTACGTTGGGCCTCCGGTTGACGAGCACCTGCGGTGTCTGCGCCGAAGCGGCCCGGCCTCCGCGCAATGCGTCGAACATGCCGGCGCACTCACTGTCGGAGCAGCTGCGGTAGTCGCCCTCCTTCAAATCGGTGCGTGCCGCCGAGGACAGGAACGAGAATACGGGGTTGGTGGCGGCGTGGTTCAGGAACATGCTGTCGCTGAAGTAGACCTTGCTCACGTTGGCGGGCGAGGTGTCTGTGCCGCCGCGCACGGCCAGCAGCAGAAGTCCTCCGGCAAGCAGCAGGGCGAGCGACGATGCCGCGCGGCGCGCGGGCGGCTCTTTCTCGCATCGGTACAGCATGCTTATCCGGCCGTATGCCGCGATCATCGCGGCCGCACAGAGGGCGAACAGCACTACTGCGGGCCACAGATCGGCGGCAGTGATGCTTGCGGCGGCTTCCTTGGGTGTATGCAGATATAGTAGTACGGTGCTGTCGAGGCGGAAGCCCCAGTAACCGAACAGCACCATGTCGACGCTTGCGATCAGTGCCGCGACAACCGATATTATTACGAAATAGGTGTTCAGCATGATGCGCATAGCGCGTTCGGACACCGGAATCCACACGGCGAGCAGCATGAGCAGCCACGGTATGATCGCGATGTAGCCCGCCACGGTGGAGTCGAGCAGCAGACCGTGCCACACGACGGCGGCGAGTTCGCCGGTTGTCGCGCCCGCGGCCTGTCCGGCATGCCACAGCAGGAACAGCGGTTTCTGCAATGCCATGAGTATGACTGTGGCGAGCCATACGGCCGTTGTGAGCGATAGTTTGCGTAACATTTCTTGACTGTTGGTTTTGACCGCTTGCAAAGGTAATGAATAATTGGCGGATCGTGTAATTGTTTTTGTCGTTAATGTCGATTATATTTTGCGTTGCGGCGGTATGCGATTCCGGAACGGTCAGCCTTGGACCCGCCGGGTATGGGTGCGACAGGTGGCGGTCCGGCCGCGGCTGCGGTCCTGCATCCGCGTTTCGGACGTGGCCTCTGGAAAGGACCATACCCGCTTTGCGCAGTGAGAAATTACGTTATAAAGTTTTGTTTTCCGCAAATTATTCGTATATTTGCGCCGCTAAATAGCACAAAAATAATTAACAGATTGTATTATGAACAATTACGAAACCGTTTTCATTGTCACTCCCGTCCTTTCGGATGCTCAGGTGAAGGAGGTTGCTGACAAATTCCAAGGCATCATCACCGAGAACGGCGGTCAGATCGTGAATGTGGAGAACTGGGGCCTCAAGAAGCTCGCCTATCCCATTCAGAAGAAGACTACCGGATTTTATTTCCTCGTGGAGTTCACCGGTGAAGGCTCTATCATCAACACGCTGGAGACCGGCTACCGCCGCGACGAGCGCATCATTCGTTTCTTAACTTTCAAGCAGGACAAGTTCGCTGTGGAGTATTCGGCCAAGCGTCGCGCAAAGCTTGCTAACAAATCACAGGAGGAGTAAATCATGGCACAGGAGAATGTAAAGGGCGGCGAGATCCGCTATCTCAATCCCGTATCGGTGGATGTGAAGAAGAAGAAGTACTGCCGCTTCAAGAAGCTCGGCATCAAGTACGTCGATTATAAGGACGGTGAGTTCCTCAAGAAGTTCCTCAACGAGCAGGGCAAGATTCTTCCCCGCCGTCTTACGGGTACTTCGCAGAAGTTCCAGAAGAAGGTGGCTCAGGCCGTGAAGCGTGCGCGTCACCTCGCCATTCTGCCGTTCGTAACTGATTGTATGAAATAATTAAGAGGAGGAGAGCACTATGGAAGTTATACTTATCAAAGATATGGACAACTTGGGCTACGCTAACGACATCGTTAACGTCAAGCCGGGTTATGCGAACAACTACTTGATTCCTCAGGGTTTTGCCAAGGCCGCTACCGCTTCGGCCAAGAAGGTGCTGGCCGAGAACCTGAAGCAGCGCGCCCACAAGGACGCCAAGATTCTGGCCGACGCTCAGGCTCTGGCCGAGAAGATCGCCAATCTGCCTTTGGTTGTCAAGGTTAAGGCCGAGGACGGAAAGATCTTCGGTGCTGTTACTTCGGCCGACGTCGCCGCCGCTCTTGCCGAGAAGGAGATCGTCGTCGACCGCAAGGTCATCAGCGTCGACGCTATCAAGACCGTTGGCGAGTACGAGGCTTCGGTTAAGCTCCACCGCGAGGTGAAGGCTACCGTGAAGATTTCGGTAGTAGCCGAGGAGTAAGGATTGGTATTTCCGCAGGGAATCCGTATAAACTGAGTCCGCGCTATGTCATAGCGCGGACTCTTGCTTTCTAATTCCCGTTTTCGGTGCCGGTCTCATTTTTTATTCGTAACTTTGTAAGTTGTATAAATGATATTTATGAGCGACAAGAAAAGAACCGAAATTGCGGAGCTCGGTGAGTTCGGTCTCATCGACGAACTTACGCGGAATGCTGCCGGGAACAACAAGTCGACGCTGAAGGGCGTCGGCGACGATGCCGCCGTGATTGCGGCCGGACGTGACGATGCGACGGTAGTCACTACCGATACGTTGCTGGAGGGTGTCGATTTCGACCTTACCTATTTCCCGCTGAAACATCTGGGCTACAAGGCTGTGACGGTGGGTGTGAGCGATGTGCTCGCCATGAATGCCGTGCCCGAGCAGGTGATGATCTCGCTGGGCGTGTCGGCCAAGATGTCGGTCGAGGCGCTGAAGGATCTGTACGAAGGCATCGGGTTCGCATGCAAGGAGCTGGG
>CAZFIN010000092.1:0-7075 GCA_964519525.1 uncultured Alistipes sp.
CTACGAACCGTTCCTGATAAAGGAGGGATTCATCAAGCGCACCCCCCGCGGACGCGAAGCGACGGAGCTGGCGTACCGCCATCTCGGAATCACTCCCGACAGAGGTGCGGACGGCACTCTGTTTTAACCCATAGCAACCAAAACCATACCCAAAACTATGAAACGATCAGTCATCACTGCATTCGCGCTTCTCGCGGCATTGGCCGCCGCAGCGCAGGCGCCCCAAGGCGCGCCACAGATTCCGGTATGCCCGGCCATCGAAACGGAAGGTTCGTTCACGATGATAATGGTTCCCGATCCGCAGAGCTACACCAAGTTCGCAGCCAACCAGCCGCTGTTCGACCTGCAGACGGCGTGGATAGCGCAGAACATCGACCGGCTCGACATACGCGCCGCGCTCTTTACGGGTGACATGGTCGAGCAGAACAACAAGCTGATCTCGGGCGGAATACCCAACGTTAACAACGGCGACCAGACGGGACGCCAGCAATGGGAGGCCGTGTCGCACGCGCTGAGCCGTCTGGACAACCGCATACCCTACATCGCGGCACAGGGCAACCACGATGCCGGCTACATATCGTCGGAGCACCGGCAGTCGATGTCGTCGGATTACATCTACCCCGAACGCAACATCGCTTTCGAGAAGACGCTGGTGGCGACATGCGCCAACACCTCGGGCATTCACACGCTGGAGAACTCGGCATACGAGTTCGAGGACGCCAACTGGGGCAAGCTGCTCATCATCACGTTCGAGTTCGCACCGCGCGACGAGGTGCTCGACTGGGCCAAACAGCTCACCGAATCGGAGCGGTTCCGCGACCACCGCGTAATCATACTCACCCACTCGTTCCTCGCCACCGACGGCCGCCGCATCGAGCGCGAAGGATACAAGCTCACGCCGCGCAACTGGCCGCAGGCCGTGTGGGACAAACTGGTTTATCCATCGAAGAACATCTGTATGGTGCTGTGCGGACACGCCGGCACACCGCCGAAGATAGCCGACGGCGCATCGGTCGACCGGATAGACTACACCACCACCTGTTCATTCCGCGTCGACAAGGCCGCCGACGGACGCGACATTCCGCAGATGATGTTCAATTCGCAGAACGGCGACGGCGACTGGAACGGCAACGGCGGCGACTGCTGGATCAGGATACTCGAATTCAAACCCGACGGCAAGACCATAGGCGTGCGCACGTTCTCGCCGCTGTTCGCGATGTCGAAACTGACGGCCGGCATGGCCTGGCGCACGGCCGACTACGACCGGTTCGAAATAAAAATAGAATAGGCACCGTCATGGACAACACACTACCGTCGGGCCGCGTGCTCGTCATAGCCGCGCTGGAGGAGGAGTTCGGCGCCGAGGGCGCGAGGCGTCTTGCCGAACGCTGCGACGTGGTATTCACCGGCGTGGGCAAGCTGCGCGCTTTCGAGGCCACGCTGTCGGCCTTGGAGAGCGGCGGTTACGACGCGGTGATCAACGCCGGAACATGCGGATCGCTCCGCCATGCCGCGGGAACCCTGCTCCGGCCTTCGGCCGTGGTGCAGGGCGACATATACATCGACTCGATATTCGCCACCGCCCCCGAATCGCTTGACTCGGGCGACGCCGGAGTGTCGATCGTCTCGTCCGACGACTTCATCGGACCCGACACGCCCGCCGGCAAGCGCAGGCTGCTGGCCGGCTACGACTGTTTCGACATGGAGAGCTACGCCATAGTGCGCGCCGTGCGGCTGCACGCATCGCTGCACGGGAAGGCCATGCCGAAACTCGCGTTTCTGAAACTCGTCAGCGACAACGCCGACGGCACGGCCGAGGAGTGGAGCGTGCGCATAGCCCGACTGCGGCCGGCACTGCTGGAGGCCACGGAGGCCGCGATAGACGATATGAATAACTATAATAACATATGACTGCGATGAAACGAATTCTGTTATGGCTGTCGCTGGCGGCGCTGCTGTGCGGCATGACGGCCATGACGCAGATCGTGTCGCCGCGGGGACACGATCTCTACGGCGTGGTGCGCGACACCGGCGGCCGGCCTGTCGTCGGCGTTGTCGTCAGCGACGGTTTCAGCTGCTGCGCGACCGACGCGCGGGGAGTCTACCGCCTCGACCGCAACCCCGACGCGGCATTCGTGTTCTACTCGGTGCCGGCGGACTACGAGGTCGACACCGAAACGGGCAACCCCTGCTTCTACGAAAGGCTCGATCCGTCGCGCGCCCGCTACGACTTTTCGCTCAAAGCGATGCCTGCGGGCGCCGAGCGCAGGTTCCGGCTCTTCTGTATGGCCGATCCGCAGTGCCAGAACGAAAGGCAGATAAGCCGTTTCCGCAGCGAGGCGGTACCCGACATCAGGCGTGCGGCGGAGGAGTCGGCGCTGCCGGGTTACGGCGTGACGCTGGGCGATCTGGCATTCTCAAACGACCGTACCGACGCCATGTGGGTGATGGAACACATGGCGCGCGCGATGGACCGCCGCCTTACGGGCATGCCGGTATTCCAGACCATGGGCAACCACGACAACACGTTCGTGCCGGTAGCGCCCGACGCGGGCAGCAGCACGATAAACATGAAGTACCGCCGCGCGTTCGAGAACGCTTTCGGTCCGGCCGACTACTCGTGGAACCGCGGCGAGGTGCATCTCGTGTCGATGAAGGACATAAACTACCGCAGCGGCGAGCGTTCGAGCGAGTATGCGCTGGGCTTCTCCGACGAACAGATCGAGTGGCTGCGGCAGGATCTGAGCTTCGTCCCGCGCGACAGGATGGTCATTTTGTGCGTGCACATACCCATCTGCACGAGCAAGGACGAGAACTGTCTGAAGGTGGTCGAGATGCTCGGCGAGTTCGCCGAGGCGCACATCATGGCGGGACACACCCACTATAACCGCAATCACATCCATCCCAACGGCGTCTACGAACATGTGCACGGAGCGGTGTGCGGAGCATGGTGGATATCGCGCCTCAACGGCGACGGAACACCCTACGGCTACGGCGTCTACGACATCGACGGCGCCACGATCGGCGACTGGCGCTACCGCGGCATAGGCCTCAGCCCCGACTTCCAGCTGCGTGTCTACCGCGGCGACGCCGTATTCGGAGGCGAGTACGAGCGGTTCGCCATGCCGCTGGGGCGCGGCGTGATCACGGCCAACGTGTGGAACGCCGATCCCGACTGGAAGATAGAGGTGTACGAGAACGGCCGTCCAACGGGCACGATGAAGCAGATCAAGACCACGACCGGAGTGGAGAAGCCGTCCGAAAAGTCGAGCAAGGACTGGTGGGCGGTGGGTTATCACATCGGCGTGACGGGACGCGGCCATCGCGGCGGACACAGCCCGCTCGCCGGCGGCAGCCGCAAGAGCTACATGACCACCTGCCGCCACATGTACGTCTACCGGCTCAACGATCCCAATGCCGAGATAAAGGTCGTTGCGACGGACCGTTTCGGCAACCGTTTCGAGCAGTCGCACATCATCGCGGGACCCGAATACGACGGTGTCGCGGCACCTTTCTAACATGATACGGGATATGATTGTAAAGGCAAATTGCAAGATAAATCTGGGACTCGACGTACTGCGCCGCCGCGAGGACGGCTATCACGATCTGTCGACTGTGATGGTTCCCGTGCGCGGGCTGTACGACGTGCTGGAGATCGGTCCGGCAGAGGGTTCCGACGCCGTGTTCGAATGCCGGGGAATCGAGGTCGACTGTCCGCCGGAACAGAATATATGCCTGAAGGCGCACCGGCTGATGCAGGAGCGTTACGGAGTCGGCGGCGTGCGCATAGCGCTCGACAAACGGGTGCCGTTCGGTGCCGGACTCGGCGGAGGATCGTCGGACGGCACGGCCGTTATAATGGCCCTGAACGACATGTTCTCGCTGGCGCTCGGCGAGGATGAACTCATAGCCGCCGCGGCCGAACTCGGCAGCGACACGGCATTCTTCGTGCGCAACACCCCGCAGCTGTGCGAGGGACGCGGCGAGATCATGACGCCGGTGAAAGTCGACCTCGGCGGGATGTGGATCGTGCTGGTGAAGCCGGCGGCAAGCGTATCCACCCGCGAGGCGTATGCGGGTGTGCGCCCCTCGCTGCCCGAGCGTCCGCTCGCCGAGCGTATAGCCGAACCGGTGGGGCTGTGGCAGGGAAGCGTAAAGAACGATTTCGAGAGTTCGGTGTTCGCCGCGCACCCCGAAATAGCCGAAGCAAAGCGGTCGCTTATGGACGCAGGCGCCGTGTATGCCTCGATGTCGGGCAGCGGCTCGGCCGTGTTCGGACTATTCGACGGTCCCGCCGCCGCAGAGAGGTTGCGGAACATTACGCCCTACATATTCGGGTTGTAAAAGACGGAAGGGACATAGCAAAGACACGGGCGGCCCTGACTGGGGCCGCCCGTGTCGTCGAAAGCCTCTACATGCAGGCGATCTTTTCCACCCGCCGTTCGTGGCGTCCGCCCTCGAACGACGACGACAGGAACCCGTCCACTATGGCTATCGCCTCGTCGTTCGTTATGAAACGGGCCGGAAGAACCAGCACGTTGGCATTGTTGTGCTGCCGTGTGAGCGCGGCTATCTCCGGCATCCAGCACAGACCGGCACGTATGCCCTGATGCTTGTTGAGCGTCATGGCCATACCCTCGCCCGAACCACAGAGTCCGATGCCCTGCTCCAGTTCGCCCGCCTCCATGGCCGAAGCCAACGCGTGCGCGTAGTCGGGATAGTCGACGCTTTGCTCGGAATGAGTACCGAAATCGACGACATCGTATCCCATGGCAGAGAGATACCCCACCAGAAATTCCTTCATCTCGTAGCCCGCATGGTCGCAGGCAATACCTATCTTTTTCATTCTATCGTTGTTTATAATCCTCTTTCCGGGTGTAAAATTAGTGATTTTTCGCCGGTTTGCCAGACGTGCGGCCGCTTATTTGCCGCCGAATGACTATTTTTGCGCCGATGAAAACACTTCTTTCGTTTCTTGGCGTCGTGTCGCTCGCGCTGGGCATAGCCGGGATCTTCCTGCCTCTGCTGCCCACTACGCCGTTCCTGCTGCTGTCGGCATGGCTCTTCATGCGCAGTTCGCCGCGGCTCTACAACTGGCTGACGAATCATCCGCAGCTGGGACCGTACATACGCAACTTCCGGGAAAACCGTGCCATACCGCTGCGGGTGAAGATCGTGGCGGTGACGACGGTGTGGCTCACCATAGGATTCTGCATCTTCGCCGTGGTCGACGAGTGGCTGTGGGCGCAGGTGGCAATGGCCCTGCTCGCGGCCGGAATAACGTGGCACATACTGTCGTATGCGACACTTAAAAAATAAACGTGCGTACATTGCCGGCCTAACGTGCCGCAGCGGCCTGCCGGGAGCGGTACCGGCCGACGCGGCCGCGCGGACCGCATAAAAACGGACGGGGACCGGTAACTGGTCCCCGAAATTAAGTCGCTAATACCTTCCCGCGTAGATTCTCCTCGCCTCGGCGGTCCATCTCCGCACGAACTCCGATTTGGCCTCCGTATAGGCATCCCTGTCATGCCCGAAGCGTTTCCACAGCCGAAGTTTCATCGCCTCGTACTCCTTGGCAGTCGACGGATGGTCGTTCAGATAATCGCGGAAGTACAACTCGCCGTTATCGCCGGCGCGGCGAAGATGCAGATGAAAAACATCCGCGGCAAATCCCCTTTTCGTATATCCGCGGTTGAACGACATCCGGTCGGCCGACGTCGACATGCAAATGAATCCGCACCGCTCGATAGCACGGGCCGCCTCGGTCATATCGGAATCAGCCGCCACCTCGACCAGTATGTCGACAATATCCTTGGACCATATTCCCGTCACAGCCGTACTGCCTATATGGCTTATACGCACGACCCGGCACTCAGCGAGAGTATCCGACAGCACGGCCTCCATACCGGCATAGCAGGATCGCCACCTGCCGCTTGGCGCAACGAGGAATATGGGAAACAACTCCCACAACTCGGCCAGCGACATTTCCGACAGCTCCTTTTCCATCGGCCGCCTTATGATGCCAGATAGTGTTTCGACACCGATATGAGGAAACCGAGTATCACGGCATTCATGAACATAGTCGGCACCACGCTGCGGTCCTTGCCCACGAGGCACAGCATGGCCGGCACGGTTATCATCAGCGCCACGGCCGAGCCGTCGGCCCACCACGGCAGATAGGGCACGTTGCCGTAGAACACGAGTATCGCGGCGAAGATGTAGATGCAGAATGCCGCGAGGCACGAGCGGAACGACACGCCCTTCGAGAACATGGGAACCACGTCCAGCAATCCGGTGACAAGTCCGGTGACAAGCGCGAGAGTTATGTAATCCATTCCGGCGAAGCTATTTTGCCGCACGCTTGCGGTCGATCTCGCTCAACAGTATCTTTCGCAGACGCATGGCCTTGGGCGTCACCTCGACATATTCGTCGGCCTTGATGTACTCCAGCGCCTCCTCCAGCGAGAACACCTTGGGGGGTACGATCACCGCCTTGTCGTCGGCGCCCGATGCGCGCATGTTGGTCAGCTGCTTGGCCTTGGTGACGTTTATAGTGATGTCGCCCGAGCGGGTGCTCTCGCCCACCACCTGACCGCAGTACACCTCGTCCATGGGCGAGATGAAAAAACGGCCGCGGTCCTGCAGCTTGTCGATCGAATAGGCGTAGGCCGTTCCGGTCTCCGAAGCTATGAGCGATCCGTTCGTGCGCATCTCGATGTCGCCCATCCACGGCTCGAAATCCTTCAGGCGGTGGGTCATGATGGCCTCGCCCGCCGTAGCCGTCAGCATGTTGGAGCGCAGGCCGATGATTCCGCGCGACGGCACGAGAAACTCCAGACGCGTGCGCTCGCCGTCAGACTCCATGTTGGTGAGCGTGCCCTTGCGTCTGGTGACCATCTCGATCACCGTGCCCGAATATTCGTCGGGACAGTCCACCGTCATCTCCTCGACCGGCTCGCACTTCACCCCGTCGATCTCCTTTATGATCACCTTGGGCTGGCCCACCTGCAGTTCGTAACCCTCGCGGCGCATGGTCTCGATGAGCACCGACAGATGGAGCACACCGCGGCCG
>CAZFIN010000093.1:0-6873 GCA_964519525.1 uncultured Alistipes sp.
CGCTCATCAAGCTCTCGAAGGAGACCGTACAGGTGAACGTGATCCACGCCGCCGTAGGCCAGATCTCGGAGTCGGACGTACTGCTCGCCGCCGCATCGAACGCCATCATCGTCGGCTTCCAGGTCCGTCCGTCGGCCGCAGCGCGCAAGACTGCCGAGAAGGAGGAGATCGAGATACGTCTATACTCGATCATCTACGACGCCATCAACGACATCAAGGACGCTATCGAAGGCATGCTTGAGCCGGTGATGAAGGAGGTTATCGTATGCTCGATCGAGGTGATGGAGATATTCAAGATCTCGAAGGTCGGCACGGTGGCCGGCTGTATCGTGCGCGAAGGCAAGCTGCAGCGCAACACCCCTATCCGCGTAATCCGCGACGGAATCGTGATCCACACCGGCCGCCTCGGCTCGCTCAAGCGTTTCAAGGACGACGTGAAGGAGGTTGCGGTAGGTCAGGACTGCGGTCTGAACATCGAGTCGTACAACGACATACAGATAGGCGACATTATCGAGGGTTACGATCAGGTGGAGGTGAAACGCAAATAGCGCCCCACGGAAACGGAATATAATTAACTGAAATATATACAACTACAAACCAAAAACTTGTAATGAATACTCAGATCAAATTCACCACGGCGGAAGAGGCCGTGAAGGTAATCAAGTCAGGTGACACGGTACACCTCAGCTCGGTAGCTTCTGCGCCCCAGTGCCTCATCAAGGCCATGTGCGCTCGCGGCGAGGCGGGCGAACTGAAGAACGTGCATGTACATCACCTCCACACCGAGGGTCCCGCACCTTATGCCGATCCGAAGTTCGAGGGTGTGTTCCAGCTCGATTCGTTCTTCGTGGGCAGCAACGTCCGCAAGGTAACGCAGAGCGGCTATGCCGACTACATCCCCGTCTTCCTGAGCGAGACGCAGAAACTCTACCGCTGCGGAGCTGTGCCCTGCAACGTGGCCATGATACAGGTATGTCCGCCCGACAAGCACGGCTACGTGTCGCTCGGCACATCGGTCGACGCCACACTGGCCGCCGTCGAGTGCGCCGAACATGTGATCGCGGTCGTCAACCCCAACGTGCCCCGCGCATTCGGTCAGGCCATGATCCCCATGTCGAAGATCGACACGTTCGTCGAGGACAACACCCCTCTGATCGAGGCCATCCCCGGCCCCATCTCGGAGATCGACGCCGCCATCGGCCGCAACTGCGCCGCACTTATCGAGGACGGAGCCACCCTCCAGATGGGTATCGGCGCAATCCCCAACGCCGTACTGTCGCAGCTCACGGGCCACAAGAATCTGGGTATCCACACCGAGATGTTCGCCGACGGAGTGCTGCCTCTGGTGGAGAAGGGCGTCATCAACGGCGAGGCCAAGGCTACCGACCCGGGCAAGATCGTATCGACGTTCCTCATGGGTTCGAAGAGCGTCTACGACTTCATCGACGACAACCCGGGCGTGCTCATGATGGACGTGGGTTACACCAACGACCCCTACATCATATCGAAGAACGACCGCATGACGGCCATCAACTCGGCCCTGCAGATCGACCTTACGGGTCAGGTCAGCGCCGATTCGCTCGGCACCAAGTTCTGGTCGGGCGCCGGCGGTCAGATCGACTTCGTATACGGTGCGTCGCTGTCGAAGGGCGGCAAGGCCATCATAGCCATGCCCTCGATGACCAACAAGGGCGTATCGAAGATATGCCCCACCCTGCTGGAGGGCGCCGGTGTCGTAACCACCCGCTTCCACGCCCACTGGATCGTCACCGAGTACGGTGCCGTCGATCTCTACGGCAAGAGCATGCAGGAGCGTGCGCGTCTGCTGATCTCGATCGCGCATCCCTCGGCCCGCGAGGAGCTGGACCGTGCCGCTTTCGAGCGCTGGGGTTCGCACCACCACTACATCAAGAGCTACATGGGATAAACCCGTATATGTCAAAAAAACGGAAAACCGGGGACGCTTCTGCAAGCGTCCCCGGTTTTCGTCTACTCCACGAGCACCGGCTCCACTGGTTGCCGCTGCACCCTGTCGAGCGGATGCGACTGGTAACGCACCTTGCCGAAGTCGATCTGCGCAAGATCAATGCAGCGCACCGAGTTGTTGTAGGCCGTCTTGTAATATACCCTGCGGTTGGTCAGGTCTATGGCCGATGTCCACTGCGTGGCGCTCGGAATATCGGGACTCTCGCCTTCGGGATGTTCGATGCCTATGGGAATGTCGAAATTGTTGAGCAGATGGAAACACTGCATCACCGTATCGAACGCCGTCGCACGCTGCGGAGCCGTCGCGCGGTAGAATGCCGCACGCACGAAACGCGAAGGCGGAGTGGCGTCGCCCGGAATTCCGAGAAAACCCGAGTTGCCGCCGATGGGCCTTAGCGTCACCCCGCCCATACTGCGGTCGGGCGCATCGCCCGGATAAAGGTTTACATAATTGTTCAGATTGGTGAGATGCCACCCGAATCCGGGGGCATTGGTCAGCACGCCCACCTCGTTTTCGTAGAAGTGCGGCACGCCTTCAACGATCTCCAGCACCACCTGACGCCCCGACGGTTCGCCTATACGCCAGTGTACCACCGAGGTGGTCTCAAGACCGACGATGCGTACCGTCGAGACGGCCGCCTTCACCTCGTCTATGGTAGCGAACTGCGACAGCATCCACATCGTAACCTGCAGATCGGCCAGCGTGCGGTCGTTCTGCGCCGGATCGTAGCTCTCGTAACCGCCGTAACGCGGAAAGAAGAACAGACCGGCCGACAGTCCGGCTTCGTTCACGCCCTCGGCGATGAACTCCGGACGCACCACCGCCAGCCCAACTACCCCGTATTTGGCCGAAAAGGTCATGCCGTCGGCACCTGCGGGCGTGAACGACCTCAACCGCTCGCCCCGCGGAATTATCACATACTCACTCTGCAACACTCCACGCGCCCACTCGATGGTGCGCGCCTGCACATAACCGCCGTCGGCCGACGACAACGATATGCCGGTACACGCTATGGCCTGAAAAGCACCGCAACATCCGACAAACACGCCTGTCAGAACACTGTTCTTATTCATATCTCCGAAATTTATAAAGTTCCGGCTTTACGCAGTAATTTCCGTGCCACGCGGGAAAACGGGCCCCGATCGGCCGATTTTTCCGTCCGAATGGTTAATTTTGCAGCAAAACCCGTAATCAGAATGCTGCACCGGTTCGAACACCCCATCGACGGAATAGCCCTGCCGCGCCAGTTCACATGGCCGTTCCACTACACGCCTCACCCGCTCAGCCGGCTGGCCGCCGAGCAGGTGCAGCGCTACATAGCCTCACGCGGCGACTGGCACGACGAGCTCAGTCTGGGCAAGATGTTCGGCGTGCTGGTCGTGCTCGACGCCGACAGACGGCCGGGATTTCTCGCCGCATTCTCGGGCAATATGGCCGGCACGAACCGTCACGGCTATTTCGTTCCGCCCGTCTACGACATGCTGCGCCCCGACGACTTCTTCCGGCGCGAGGAGGCCGCCATATCGGATATAAACCGTCGTATCGAATCGCTGGAACGCGACACCGCATATCGTGCCGCCCGCGAACGGCTCACGCATGCGGCCGACGATGCCGAACGGGCGATCGCCGAATTCAAGGCCGCAATGGCCGAATCGAAACGCATGCGCGACATGCGACGTGCCGGCGGCTGCGACGAAGCCGCGCTCATACTCGAAAGCCAGCGCGAGAATGCCGATCTGCAACGGCTCAAGCGCCGCCACAAAGATCTGGTCGGACAGGCCCGTCAGGCCGTTGCCGGATTCGAGGCCGAGCTCGATGCGCTGCGCGACGAACGCAGACGGCGTTCAGCCGATCTGCAGATCAGACTGTTCCGTCAGTTCCGCATGCTCGACGCACGTGGCCGGGAACGCGACCTGTGCGAGCTGTTCGCCCCGACGCCGCAGCGCACGCCGCCGGCCGGAGCCGGAGAGTGCGCCGCTCCCAAGCTGCTGCAATACGCCTACTCGCACTGTCTGCATCCGATAGCCATGGCCGAATTCTGGTGGGGCGAATCCCCCAAAGGTGAGGTTCGCCGCCACGGCTGCTACTACCCCGCCTGCAACGGCAAATGCAAACCGATACTCACCCACATGCTCGAAGGATTGGACGTGGAGCCCAATCCGCTGCTCGGCATACGTCCGCCCGAACCGCAGATAGTCTGGGAGGACGAGCACATGGCAGCCGTAAACAAACCGGGCGGCATGCTGTCGGTCGCCGGCAAATCGGGCGTGCGGTCGGTCGGGGAGTGGGCGCGCGAACACTATCCGCAGGCCACAGGCCCACTGATAGTTCACCGGCTCGACCAGTCGACATCGGGTCTGCTGCTCATAGCCAAGAGCAAGGAGGCGCACAAGGCGCTTCAGGCGCAGTTCATAAGACACACCATAAGGAAAAGCTACACGGCGCTGCTCGACGGGATGCCCGGGCGGCAGAGCGGGACGATATCGCTCCCGCTCAAACCCGACTACTGCAACCGGCCGAGGCAGATGGTGGCGCCCGACGGGAAGCAGGCCGTGACCAGCTTCGAGGTCATCGGCCGGAACGGGGACTTCGCACGCGTGAGATTCTACCCCACGACCGGACGCACCCACCAGCTGCGCGTGCACGCCGCACATGCCGCCGGACTCGGCACACCGATCGTCGGCGACGACATCTACGGCACGGGCGGCCCGAGGCTGTATCTGCATGCCGAAACCATAGAGTTCGACCATCCGGCCGACGGACGGCGCATACGGCTGGAGTGTCCCGCCGAGTTCTGAAGCGGCCGGCGCTCCGTCGGCCACCCGCCGGCGAGCGTTCCGGCAAAAATATCCTGCCGGCCGGACAATTATCCGTTTTTTTGGTTAACTTTGCCAACGGATAAATACAAAGGGGTGCCCGCCACGGGCTGAGATCATACCCTCGAACCTGATGCAGTCAGCACTGCCGTAGGAATTGTGTGTCGTTTCTCCCGCAAGCGGTCCGCCCGTTGCATTTATCATTAAAATTCACTCATCATGACAGTATACGTGAACAACAAGCCGGTGGAAACCGATGCCGGCGACATAGCGGCGCTGCACGGCAGCCTCAGCCTGCCCGAGACGGTGGCCATAGCGCTCGGCAACACGGTAGTGCCGCGCGCCGAGTGGGCCGCACGCAAATTATCGGACGGTGACAGACTCGTAATAATAAAAGTGGCATGCGGAGGTTGACGGCTGTCGGGTTGCAGTTCATAACCCATTTCACCGAACGGTATTCCTACGTCGATTCGGCACGCATGGCCCTCGAAGGAGGATGCCGCTGGGTGCAGCTGCGCATGAAGGGTGCCGGCGAAGAGGAACTGGTCGAAGCGGCACGCGAGGTACGGGCCCTGTGCGACCGTTACGGCGCCACGTTCATCATCGACGACCACGCCGGTCTGGTGACCGCTACCGGTGCCGACGGCGTGCATCTGGGCAGGAACGACATGCCCGTGGCCGAGGCGCGGCGGTTGCTCGGTCCCGACGCCATAATAGGCGGTACGGCCAACACGTTCGACGACGTGCTGGCGCATACCGAGGCGGGCGCCGACTACATAGGCTGCGGACCGTTCAGGTTCACCACCACGAAGGAGAAACTGAGTCCGGTTCTCGGCACGGAGGGTTACCGCCGCATAGTAGGCCGCATGCGCGAGGCGGGAATCACGCTTCCGATGGTGGCGATTGGCGGCATAGGTTTGGACGACCTGCCTCAGATAATGGACACCGGCGTAGCGGGCATAGCGCTGTCGGGTTCGGTGCTGCGAGCCGATGACCCGGCAGCGGAGATGCGGCGCATAGCTGACGAACTGCAAAGATACGGCCGGATGCCGCAGGAGTGCGGCCGCGATCGTGAACGATAATCAAATGTAAGGACGAGATATGAAAAAACTTGTAATCGCCGGCCGCGAATTTTCGTCGCGGCTATTCCTCGGAACGGGAAAATTCAGTTCCAACTCACTCATGGAGCAGGCGATAAAGGCTTCGGGGACCGAGATGGTGACGGTAGCCATGAAACGCATAGAGCTCGGCGACGACGATGACGACATGCTGCGCCACATAGCCGGTCCCGCCATACAGCTTCTGCCCAACACCTCGGGCGTGCGCAACGCCGAGGAGGCGGTATTCGCCGCACAGATGGCACGCGAGGCATTCGGTACCGAGTGGCTCAAGCTGGAGATACACCCCGACCCGCGCTATCTGCTGCCCGACTCCACCGAAACGCTGAAGGCCACCGAGCAGCTGGCGAAGATGGGATTCGTCGTACTGCCCTACTGTCAGGCCGACCCCACGCTGTGCCGGCATCTGGAGGAGGCCGGTGCGGCCACGGTGATGCCGCTGGGTGCGCCGATAGGCAGCAACCGCGGTCTGCGCACGCGCGATTTTCTGCAGATCATCATCGAGCAGGCCGGCATACCGGTGATAGTCGACGCCGGCATAGGCGCGCCGAGCCATGCCGCCGAGGCCATGGAGATGGGTGCCGACGCATGTCTGATAAACACCGCCATAGCCGTGGCGGGCGATCCCGTAGCGATGGCCGAGGCTTTCCGCGACGCCGTGATCGCCGGGCGCAAGGCCTACGAAGCCGGGCTCGGCATGCAGACGGCCGATTTCGAAGCCGACGCCAGTTCGCCGCTCACGGCATTCCTCGACGAATAACCGAAACCGAGAAGACAATGGAACCGAAGATAAGATATTCACGTTCGCACAAGGTCTACGTTCAGGGCCGCATTCACCCCGAAATACGCGTGGCCATGCGCCGCGTCGAGCAGGTGCCGAGCGTCAGCATCGACAGCAAGGGCGAGAAGCACTACACGCCCAACCCCGACATCTACATTTACGACACGAGCG
>CAZFIN010000094.1:0-6639 GCA_964519525.1 uncultured Alistipes sp.
CGCTGGTCAAGAGCAGTCTGTTCCTGCAGATAGCCGTGGTGCGTCAGGTCTACAACGGCTACCGCATCAACCGCATAGGCGACTACATAAACATCAACAAGGTGGGCGCGATAGGACTGCTGGCGGGCATGGTCGTGGTGCTGGCGTTCCCTCCCTCGCCGCTCTTCGTCTCGGAGTTGATGATTCTGTCGCAGACGATAGCCTCGGGCGGATGGTGGCTCGCCGCGATAATCGTGCTGCTGCTCTGCATAGTCATCTACTCGATATGCTACCGCGTGATAAAACTGTGCTACCAGCCCAATCAGGACGAGCTGCACCTGTCGAAAATCAACCGCCGGCTATCCTACGGCGCGCTCACGCTTCTGCTGGCCGCGATAGTGCTCGGACTCTGGCAGCCGATGCCGCTGCGCATGCTAATAGATCAAATTGCAACACTTTAAGAAGTCATGAACTATCATATAATCGACAATACATCGCGCGCCGTGGCGCTCAACGACATCCCTACGGTGGATTACGCCGCGCTATACGACGACCTGCGCGAACGGCTGAAGCAGGAGCGCTACCACGTGGCGCACTACTTCGCCCTGCCCGACAACGACCGGCTGCGGTTCTTCGTGATCCTGCTCGACGACGAGCAGCACCGTATAATGCTCGCCTCGTTCGTCATGGACTACTACGACGAAACGGCACTGCCGTCGCTCACGGCGCTGCATCCGGCCATGCACCCGTTCGAGCGCGAGATAGCCGAGCTTTACGGCGTCGAGTTCGACTCCATGCCGTGGAACAAGCCTCTGCGCTTTCCGTTCGACCGCCGCAACCGCAACTCGACGATAGACAACTATCCGTTCTACACCATCGAGGGCGATTCGCTCCACGAAGTGAACGTAGGCCCCATACACGCCGGCATCATCGAACCCGGAGCATTCCGGTTCGTGTGCAACGGCGAGAGCGTACTGCACCTCGAAATAGCGCTCGGCTACCAGCATCGCGGCGTCGAACACGAATTCGCCGCCACCGACAACCGTCTGCGTCAGAATCTGCTCGCGGAATCCGTTGCGGGCGACAGCGCCGTGTCGCACGCCTCGGCATTCGCCGCGGCGGTGGAGAAGCTGTCGGGCGTAACGGCCGACGACAGCCTCGTGCGCGAACGTGCCATAGCGATGGAACTCGAGCGCATGGCCATGCACATAGCCGACACGGGTGCGTTGTCGATGGACGTGGGTTACCAGCTGGGGCAGGTTGCATGCGAGGCCCTGCGCACCATGACCATCAACACCACGCAGGCTTGGTGCGGCAACCGTTTCGGCAAGGGACTCATCCGCCCCTCGGGTACCAATAAACCTCTGACAGCCGAGAAAGTCGGGATGATACGCCGCAACGTTGCCGACATACGCCGCCGTTACAACGAGGTGCGGCTCGACATAAAGAGTTCGCCCACACTGCTGGCCCGCTACGAACAGTGCGGCATCGTACCGCGCGGCGAGATGCTGCGCATCGGAGGCGTGGGCATGGCGGCGCGTGCGAGCGGCGTCGCACGCGACATACGCGCCTCGCACCCGGCGGGGGTATTCCTGTCGCCGATATGCCACCAGAGCGTCGTGAAGCGTCACGGCGACGTCATGGCCCGGCTCATGGTACGCTGCCGCGAGGTGTTGCAGTCGGCCGACTACATAGAGCAGCTGCTGGCCGATTTCACCCCGGCGCAGAATGCGGCGCGCCCCGACTACACCGCGCCGCTGGCACCCGACTCGCTGGCGATAGGCCTCGTCGAGGGATGGCGCGGCGAGATATGCCACGTGGCCCTGACCGACGGCAAGGGCCGCATAGCGGCATACAAGATAAAGGATCCCAGCCTTCACAACTGGCTGGCACTGGCGCTGGCTGTCAGGGGCGAGGGCATATCCGACTTCCCCATCTGCAACAAGAGTTTCAACCTCTCGTACTGCGGCCACGATCTGTAACCCGATAAAAAAGTAAGATTTATGATATTGCCTAAAATAAAGGTGCTGCGCAGCCACGGCATACAATACATACCCGATCTGACGAAGGTGGAGCTTACCGACGAGTTCCGCGGACGCCCCGTACTTACCGTCACCGACGACATGACCGACGCCGAGGCCGCCGCACGGCTGTGCCCCACGGGAGCTATCGGCACCGCGCCGTTCACGCTCGACATGGGCCGCTGCCTCTTCTGCGGGGAGTGCGCCCTGCGCGCACCGCGCAACATACGCTTCACCAACGACTACCGTATCGGGTCGACCGACCGCGAGGCCCTCGTGGCAAGGGCCGGCGACGCGGCCGTCGATTTCCGTCACTGTCAGGTGCGTCCCGAGATCCCGCGGCTGTTCAACCGCATACTCCACCTGCGCGAGGTATCGGCCGGAGGCGACGCCTCGGTGGAGATGGAGCTTAACGCCACGGGAAACGTCAACTTCGATTTCGGCCGCTTCGGCGTGGAGTTCACCGCCTCGCCCCGTCACGCCGACGGATTGGTGATAACGGGTCCTATCTCGGCCAACATGGCCGAGCCGCTGGAGATATGCTACAACTCGATTCCCGACCCGAAGGTGGTCATCGTGTGCGGATCGGAGGCCTGCTCGGGCGGACTGTTCGGCAACAGCCGCGCCGTCGACCGCACGTTCCTCACGCGCCACGAAGTCGACCTGTGGCTGCCCGGGGCACCCACCCATCCCATGACCTTCATCGACGGCGTGATGAATCTCATAGGACTGAAGAGACGCTGACACGTACCGCGACGCGACCATGCAACAGATAATCGACTCGGCCAACGACCTGCTGTGGGGCTATGTGATGATAGCCTCGCTGCTCGGGTGTGCGGCATACTTCACGCTGCGCACGCGCTTCGTGCAGTTCCGCATGCTCGGCGAAATGATACGCCAGATAGTCAGCTCCGACGAGCGGCGCCGCGACGCCGGCCGGCGCCACATATCGCCCTTTCAGGCGTTCGCCGTATCGCTCGCCAGCCGCGTAGGCACCGGCAATCTGGCCGGAGTGGCCACAGCCGTGGCCGCGGGAGGTCCGGGAGCCGTGTTCTGGATGTGGGTGATCGCGCTCATAGGCGCGGCCAACGCTTTCGCCGAGAGCACGCTCGCGCAGCTGTACAAACGCCGCACCGACGACTCCTTCATAGGCGGACCGGCCTACTACATAATGTACGGTCTGCGCTGCCGCCCGATGGCCGTGCTGTTCGGCATACTGCTCATCGCCACGTTCGGATTCGCGTTCAACTCGGTGCAGAGCAACACCATATGCGAGGCCATGGAGAATGCGTTCGGCATAGGCCGCATGTGGACGGGAGCGGCGATCACCGCCGCCACGCTCGCCATAATCTTCGGAGGAATACAACGCATAGCCCGCTTCAGCGCGGTGGTGGTACCGGTAATGGCCCTCGGATACATACTGCTCGCCATAACAGTAGTGATAATCGACATCGGAAGGCTGCCGCAAGTGATATCCGCCATCGTCGAGAACGCATTCGGCCTTGAACAATTCGCCGGCGGCGGTATGGGAGCCGCAGTGATGCAGGGCATCAAGCGCGGTCTGTTCAGCAACGAGGCTGGCATGGGTTCGGCGCCCAACGCGGCCGCCACAGCATCCACGTCGCACCCGGTGAAGCAGGGCCTTATACAGACACTCGGCGTGTTCACCGACACGCTGGTGATATGCACATGCACCGCATTCATAATCCTTTCGAGCGGAGTGCCCCTCGACGGCATGAACGGCATTCAGCTCACGCAGGAGGCACTGACGGCCGAGATCGGCGGCACAGGACGGATATTCGTCGCCGTGGCCATACTGTTCTTCGCATTCAGTTCGATAATAGGCAATTACTACTACGGCGAGGCGAACATAAGATTCATCACCCCGAAGAAAAGCGTGCTCACCGGTTACCGGCTGGCCGCCGGCGCGATGGTGATGGGCGGAGCGGTGATGACGCTGCAGACGGTGTGGAGTCTGGCCGACATGACCATGGCGCTCATGACGTTGTGCAACCTCACGGCCATAGTTCTGCTCGGCCGCACGGTAGTAATTCTGCTGCACGACTACCGCTCGCAGAAGCGGAACGGGCTCGACCCGGTGTTCGACAAACGGCGTATCGCCGACAGAATGGACACGCACGGCATAGAGTGCTGGTAACCGTCCGCAACCATCTCCGTACACTCTCCGGCCGATAGAAATCAGCATGCGGGTGCGGCGCCGCTGCGCACGGCCGCACACACAGCTGTCGCGCACAGCCCGGCCGGATACTAAGCCCTCCTATGCGGCAGAAGGCGCTTCGCCAGCCAGCGGCGCACAGGCACATCGTACAGTTTCAGACACGCATAGGCCAGCACGACCGAACCCGCCACCAGAGCCGCGGCTCCGGGCAGCGATTCGGCGAAGGTGAAATCGCGGTTCTTGACCCAAGCGTAATAGAGATATATGAACGGATAGTGAACCATATACAGCGGATAGGATATGTCGCCCAAGAACCTGCACACTCCGGTGGTTATGCGGTCGGTTGTGCGGCCCGAGGCCCCGAGATACACCAGCAGCGGGAACACCGCCACTACGCACAGACTGTCGTACACGCCGTTCATCCACAGATGCTCACTGCCGCCTATGCGGGGTACGGCCGACACGGCCACGACAACCGCCGCACCGATCCAGAAGGCACCACGGATATTCGCCGGCCGGAATATGCGCGAGAGCAGCAGTCCGGCCGGGAAAGCGAACATCAGGCGCAGCGATCCGCCGACGATGTTCTCCCCGGTCATGGCGAACCCCACGCATATGTCGCCCAACGGTCCCCATACGGCGAATGCCGCAAGACCGCATCCGGCGAGTGCCACCAGCACGGCAAGCGCACGAGTGGACAGCCGGCGTATGAACAGCGCATAAAGCACATTGCCCGCATACTCGAACAGCAGCGACCAGCTCGGACCGTTCAGCGGATACATCTCGCCCACACCGCGTATCTCGAACCCCGTTGTAGCAGGAATCATGCAGGCATTGAGTAGCGTCGACAACAGCAGCATCCCGACCGACACTCCGGCAACATCCCAAACGGAGCAGCCCTGCGTATAGAACATCGCGGCACCTATGACGGCACCCATGACCACCATGGGATGCAGACGTATGAGCCGGCGGCGGAGAAATTCGCCGACGCTCATCGACCGCCACCGGTCGTCGTAGGCGTATCCTATGACGAATCCCGAGAGGATGAAAAAGAAGTCGACGGCCAGATATCCGTGATTGATACGCTGATCGAGATGGCTGGTCGCATATGCCTCGAACAGATGAAAGCACACGACCGTCAGTGCGGCCACACCGCGCATGCCGTCGAGAATAGCGTAATGCGGTTTGGTATCGGCAAACGCCGCTGACGTGATTTTAGGATCCGACATTCGGTTAAGTCTTTAAGGTTACCGCAAATATACGAAAACGAAGTGTAAAATTATCGTTGCAGTCGGAATTTCGCCGACGCGCAGCCGCACATAATGCGGGTTCTTCGCATCGCCGCACGCCGGATCACCCCGTGCAAAAGAGCGTTTCACCCCGCAAACAGGTCTTTTGGCAGCCGCTACCGCTCTTTTTCCTCCGTTAAGGTGCTAAATTTGCATCAGGAAACAAAAACGATGTTCAACCTTAAAACAATACAGTTATGAGAAAGTCTTTTTATCTGATGGCCGTCGCACTCGTGATAAGCATCGTATCGTTCGCACAACCCGCACAGCAAGATAAACTTCCGGCACGGCAGCAGAAAGAGATGCCCACCGTAGAGCAAATAGCCAAAATGAAAGCCGACCGCATGAAACAGCAGCTGCTTCTGGGCAACGACCAGTACGACAAGGTCTACAAGCTCTGTCTCGAACAGGCCGAAGCCGAGCTGGCCCGCATGAAGCAGATAAAGGCCGAGCAGGAGCAGATGGCCGCAAAGATGAAGGGCATACTCAACGAAACGCAGTACGAGCGTTTCGAACAGATGCAGCACCACCGCGGCATGCCGTTCGGCAAAAGGCCGCAGGGTGACCGCCACAACGACGGCATGGCACCGCAGCGCATGGGCAAGGGTCCTCAGGTACCGCCTCAGGGAGGCATGCGCCGCAACATGAATGACGACACCAAGGGCCGTCCGATGACGGGAAAGGAGAAGGCCGGGGAGAACGGCGGCGGAAAATAGCGATCGGCCGACCGCGGAGGACAACCGCGACACAGAAAAAGGACGGTACCTTAGCCGGGGTACCGTCCTTTAATCATTTTGTTTGTAAGGATCCTGAGTTCCGATTACTCGGCCGAAATAGCCTCGCTGGGGCAAACGCCGGCGCAGGTGCCGCAGTCGATGCACTTGTCGGGATCGATTACATAGATATCGCCGGCCGAGATAGCCTCTACAGGACATTCGTCTATACAAGTTCCGCAAGCGACGCAAGAATCTGAAATTTTGTAAGCCATAACTTTATTTGTTTTAAGAGTTAGAAAAAGTCCAATGCAAATATAGACAATTATTCGATAATATCAAATCCCGTATACGGAACCAGCACCTCGGGTATGCGTATTCCGGCGGGGGTCTGGAAGTTCTCGAGCAATGCGGCCACTATGCGCGGCAGGGCCAGCGACGAGCCGTTGAGCGTGTGC
>CAZFIN010000095.1:0-6523 GCA_964519525.1 uncultured Alistipes sp.
ATGGAGCGGCTTGTTGGTGTTTGGCGACGAGTACTCTATCATTATCGTGCGTCCCGAGGGTGCCGCCTGCCCGAAATCGGCGTCGGCTGCGGCTTCGGCGAAGCGCTCGGCCCAGAACGAGGGGGCTATCACCAGATTGAGGAATCCCTTTATCACGTTGAACGAGCTGATCTGCGCATTTCGCGCCACGATGTGCTCGCCTATCTCGTTGGCCGTGGCCTCGGGCGACTTGCGGCTGAGCTTGAGCAGGGGAAAGGTGACGAGCGTGTAGTCGCCCTCGAACTCCTTGCGTGTCTTCTGAATCTGCAGCTGTGCGGCGTTCACCGGTCCGTAGAGAGCCTCCACCGACTCCGATACGATTTGCGAGATGTAGTTTTCGATATTCATGACCGTAGTATGTTTTTTTGTTTGTTTCTCTCCGTGCGGATTGTTTTAACGGACAAAGATAATAAAAGGCGTATGCCGAGGCAAATTTTATCGTCACTATCTGCGCGGGCCGCCGGCGTAACGCTGTTTATTGGCAATGCCCGAATAAATTTGGCATTGCTCTCAACCTGTTCGTACTTTGGCTTCGCCTTAGATACTCCGCCTCGGCAAAACCGCAAATAAAATTTGCTTTTGCGCTCGGCTTATTCGTATCTTTGCACCGTTCAAAAAACAGTTGCCCGTTATGAAAATAGGAGATATCGAACTCGGTACGCACCCGCTGTTTCTGGCGCCCATGGAGGATGTCACCGATCCGTCGTTCCGCTACATGTGCAAACGCTTCGGAGCCGATGTGGTCACCACCGAGTTCATCTCGTCCGACGGCCTTATACGCGACGCGTGGAAGTCGCGCGCCAAACTCAATATCGACGAGGCTGAACGTCCCGTCGGCATACAGATCTACGGTCACCTGATCGACCCCATGGTCGAGGCGGCCCGCATAGCCCAGACGGCGCATCCCGACTTCATCGACATAAATTTCGGCTGTCCCGTGAAGAAGATCGCGGGCCGCGGTGCCGGCTCGGGCATGATGCGCGACGTGCCGCTTATGGTCGAGATGACGCGCCGCATCGTCGGTGCGGTGTCGGTGCCCGTTACGGTGAAGACGCGTCTCGGGTGGGACGACGATTCCAAGAATATAGTCGACATAGCCCTGCGGTTGCAGGACACGGGCATCGCTGCGCTTACCATCCACGGCCGCACGCGTGCGCAGATGTACCGCGGCGAGGCCGACTGGACGCTTATAGGCGAGGTGAAGCACCATCCCGCCATCGCCATTCCCATCATCGGCAACGGCGACGTCGACTCGGGCCCCAAGGCTAAGGAGATGTTCGACCGCTACGGTGTCGACGGTGTCATGATAGGCCGTGCCACTTACGGCCGGCCGTGGATCTTCCGCGAGGTGAAACACTTCATTGCCACGGGCGAGGTCATGCCGCAGCCGTCGGTTGCCGAGCGTGTGGCCATAGCCAAGGAGCATCTGGCCAAGTCGCTGGAGATAAAGGGCGAGCGCGTGGGCATTCTCGAGATGCGCCGCCACCTGTCCAACTATTTCAAGGGCCTGCCCGACTTCAAGTCCACGCGTCTGAAACTGGTCACGTTGAACGATCCCGCCGAGTTGTACGGCGTTCTCGACTCCATCGCCGTGCGGTGGGGCGATTTCGACATGAGCGCCGCCGTGCCGCCCTCGCTGTCGCACGACATCTGATCGGGGACTGCCCGGCGGCGCCCGCCTGCTATTTGAACGGCGAGTCGGGTTCCTTCGACATCACGTAGTAGAACAGACGGTCGACCAGTGCCGGCGCGAACTTCTTCACGAAGTGCGTCGCGCGACCCTCGATCTCCATCAGACACAGCCTTTTCCGGCGTGCTATGCCCCGCGCCACGATGTGCGCCACCTGCTCGGGCGTCATCATCTTCTCCTCCTTGCGCGGCGTGGCCCCCTGCTGCGATCCGTCGGCCGTGAGGGCCGAGAAGCGGACATTCGAGGCGGTGAATCCCGGGCACGCCACCATCACGTGCAGCCCCTTCTTGAGGTTCTCGACACGTATGGTCTCCAGAAATCCCGTCATGGCGAACTTCGATGCCGAGTATCCGGTGCGTCCGGGCAGTCCGTGAATGCCGGCCACCGACGAGATTCCCACCAGCGAGCCGTGCGATTTCTGCAACCACGGCAGCGCATATTTCGTGCAGTACACCGTGCCCCAGAAGTTCACGTCCATCAGCCGGTGCAGCACGCTCAGATCCAGATCGTCGAACAGCGCACGCATCGAGATTCCGGCGTTGCAGATCATTACGTCCACTCCGCCGAACCGCTCCACAGCCGTATCTATCAGGGCCTTGCAGTCGTCGGCTTTCGTGACGTCGGTCTGCCGCCATGCCGCCGCGCCGCCCGCGGCCTCTATGCTATCGCACAACGCCTTCAGCTTGTCGCCGTTGCGTGCTCCGAGCACCACGCGCGCACCCATCGCCGCATATTCGCGAGCCATTGCCTCGCCTATGCCCGACGATGCGCCGGTGATTGCTATTGTCTTGTCTTTTAGTTTGTTGGCCATAATTATAGTGGTGTTTTCATTCGTTTATCTCGAAACTTAACGTGTCGTATCCCATCTCCACACCCTCGGGCATGCGCTGCGAGGTCAGGGCATGCAGCCCCATCTCGTGCGACATGTGGGTGAGATAGGCCCTTCGCGGCGCTATGCTGCCGACGAGCGCGAGCGCCTCGTCGACGCAGAAGTGCGAGCAGTGGGGTGCGAACCGCAGTGCGTTGATCACCAGCACCTCCACTCCGCGCAGCTTGTCGGCCTCGCCGTCGAGCAGGGTCTTGAAGTCGGTCATGTAGGCCAGCGGACCTATGCGGTAGCCCGTCACGTCGAAACGTTCGGAGTGCTTGCCGCGTATGGGCGTGATCTCCACACCTTTCACCGCGAAGGGCAGCGAAGGGTCGATCTCGTGCAGCCGCATCTCGGGAACGCCGCGGTATTTGTCCTCGACGAAGGCGTAGTCGTAGTCCTTGCGCACGCATGCTGCGGTGCGTGCCGTGGCATAGATGTCGACGGGACGTATTACGGGATAGTCGACGAAATTCAGCGCTCTCACGTCGTCCAGTCCGCCCGTGTGGTCCTTGTGCTCGTGCGTCAGCAGTATGGCGTCCACACGGCTCACCCCCTCCCGCAGCATCTGACAGCGGAAATCGGGGCCGGCGTCGATCACGATACGCACGCCGCGCGTCTCCACCATCGCCGATGTGCGCAGCCTGCGGTCGCGCGCGTCGGCCGACGTGCACACCTCGCACCGGCAACCTATCACCGGCACTCCCTGCGATGTGCCTGTTCCCAGAAATGTGAATCTCATTGTTGTCGCTCCGTTGTCCGGAATCGTTTTGCATGCGGGCCGGTGTCCGTATCCCGCAAATGGAATTTGTTCCGGAGTTTAATTTTATTAATGCGTGATTCAATATTGTTTAACGTGCGTTTAATAATATTGAACCGCAGCTTAATTTTATTGAGTTTTCGTTTAACTTTTCTATTCGGCCGTATAGCCCGTGTCGGGCAGTAGGGCGGTGCCGCCAGCCGCGGCCACGGCCAGTTGGTCGCACCGGTTGTTCTCGACGGTCGAGGCGTGCCCCTTCACCCAGATGAAACGCACGCGGTGGTGGCGGTAGATGCGCAGGAAACGCATCCACAGATCGGGATTCTTCTTTCCGGCGAATCCCTTCTTCTCCCAGCCGAACACCCACCGCTGGTTTACGGCGTCGACCACGTACTTCGAGTCGGAGTAGACGGTTACGTCGCATCCGTCGAATTTCAGCGCCTCCAGCGCCACGCACACCGCCATGAGCTCCATGCGGTTGTTGGTCGTCAGCCGGTAGCCGGCCGACAGCTCCTTGCGGTGGGGACCCGACAGCAGCACTATTCCGTATCCGCCGGGGCCCGGGTTGCCGAGCGCCGATCCGTCGGTATATATCGTTACGTTTGCCATAAGTTCAGTCTATTTTTCGATGTACAAAACCACGCTCTGCGCTCCGGCCTCGACGTTCAGCACTCCGCCGCGGGCTTTCGCCACGGCGTCGCAGCCTATGGGCGAGTCGTCGGCGGGCAGGTTGTCGGGCGCGTAGCGGTAGCGTCCGAACCGTGCGGTGCCGAGCGCCCGGTTGACGATGCGGGCCGTGTATGCGGCGCCGGATCCGTTGGCTATGGCGTATATCCACTTTCCGCCGGCGGTGCGGAACGCCGATGCCGCTACGAATTCGTCGCCGGTGGCTATCGGGTATATCTCCGACTGCGGGATGTGGCGCGTGAGCAGCGAGTAGGCGTAGTATTGCGGCCGCGGCTCGAAGTCGCTGCGCAGGCTGTCGGCGTAGGGTTCGCCGGCATACTCGCTCCTTGCCGAGCGCCAGAGTCCGAGCTGCTGCATCGAGGCGTAGGAGTCGGTGAAGCTGTAATACTGGTCCAGCAGCGACCAGTAGCTCACGCCTGCCGCGCCGCCGTTCATCAGCGACAGCGCTATGCGGACCATCAGCACGCCGCGCTCGTAAAGGTCTATGTCGCGCTGGCGCGAGGCCCCCTCGGTCTGGTCCGACCCGAACTCGCCTATGAAGTGGCGCTTTCCGGCGGGTGCCGTCACCTCGGTGTTGGCGCGTTCCCAAGCCTCGATCTCGCTGTCGGGGGTGGTGTAGCCGAACCGGTAGGTGTGCGAGTTGTAGCACTCGGCCACGTCGTCGGCCGTGGCCACGGCGTGACGCAGGAAGTCGCGGCTGTCGGCGTCGTCCGAAAGGTTGAAGCGCACCATGTCGCGCAGCCCGTCGCGGCGCAGTCGTGCGTCGAGTGCGTGGCACATGGCGGTGTAGCGTTCGCGGTCGACGCGCCCGTCGATCACGTAGGACCAGCTGGGCTCGTTCATCAGCGTGAAATCGCCGATGCAGGTGTACCCCTTGTCGACGATGAGATGCCGCAGTGCGGCCGATATGTTCTCGCACCACTCGTCCGTGTGCTTCGAGGGTACGCACCAGTCGCTGTTGTCGTTGCCCTCGGCCAGAAAGTATGCGGCCGGCGAGCGGTATGCGCTGTCGATGACCGAGGCGAGCGTGCGGTTGCAGCCCCACATGACGAGCGTCACCCCGATGCCGCAGCTCTGCGCCAGATCGAGCGTCCGGTAGAGCGACCGCATCTCGGCCGATTCGAAGGTCATGCGGCTGAAGTCGGTCACGTCGGGATCGCCGTTGTCGTTGACCGGCTCGTACCACGCCGGCATGAGCATCACGCGCATGCGTCTGACGCCCATGGCCGCGACCCTGCGGCATACGGTGTCCCACGCCCCGGGGTCGATGCCGCGCATGGTTATGTTCTGCGACCAGAAGTGGGGATCGAACTCCACCGACGGGGCCTCCACCGTGTGCGACGGCCGGTCGGGGACGGTCACCGAAGCATCATCGCGCCGACCGCAGGCCGTCGAGGCTGCGATGAGCGCGATGATTATCGTGACCGTGCGGATGAGCATTCTTTTTCCGGACAGTTTATTTCAGAGCCTGCAACTGCTCCCTGATGGCGGCTATCTTGGCTTCGGCGTCGGCCTTCTTGGCGCGCTCGTTGGCCACCACCTTCTCGGGTGCCGAGCTGACGAACCGCTCGTTCGAGAGCTTCTTCATCACCGAGGCGAGGAATCCTTCGAGGTAGGCGAGTTCGTCGGTCAGTTTCTTGGTCTCGGCCTCGCGGTCGATGCTGTCGCCCAGCGGTATGAAGTACTGCGTGGTCTTCACGATGAAGGCCGCGGCCGTGGGATCCTTCTCGGTGGCGGGCGTTATGTCCGACAGATTGCCCATCTTCATTATCACCGGCGCGTAGGCGGCGGGGTAATTGGCGTCGGTCACCACGTTGAGCGTGAGCGCCTGCTTCTGCGCGATGTTCTTCTGCTTGCGCACGGCGCGTATGCTTGAGATGACCTCCTTGACCAGCTCGAAGCGTGCCAGCAGCGTCTCGTCGGCGGCCTCTGTCGCGGGCCATGCGGCGTACATGACCGACTCGCCGGCGGCGCGGGGTGCCAGATCCTGCCATATCTCCTCGGTGACGAACGGCATGAAGGGGTGGACAAGACGCATCAGCAGATCGAAGTATTCGCGCGTGGCGGCCATGGTCTGCGGATCGGTGGGTTTCTGGTAGGCGGGCTTGACCATTTCGAGGTACTGGGCGCTGAAGTCGTCCCAGAAGAGGCGGTAGATGCGCATGAACGCATCCGATATGCGGTACGAGGCGAAGCAGTCGTCGATGTCGGCCACGGCCTTGGCCAGCGTGTGGCCGAACCACCCGACGGCGAGGCGGTCGCCCTCGCTCTGCGCGAGCGAGTCATCGACGCTCCAGCCGCTCACGAGGCGGTAGGCGTTCCATATCTTGTTGCCGAAGTTGCGGCCCTGCTCGCACAGCGCTTCGTCGAACATCACGTCGTTGCCGGCCGACGACGACAGCATCATAGCCACGCGCATGCCGTCGGCGCCGTACTTGGCTATCAGGTCGAGCGGGTCGGGCGAGTTGCCCAGCTGCTT
>CAZFIN010000096.1:0-6518 GCA_964519525.1 uncultured Alistipes sp.
ATTATTAACAATTTAATGCAAAGACAATTATGGAAATCAAAGCAGCTGATGTAATGAAGCTCCGCAAGATGACGGGCGCAGGTATGATGGACTGCAAGAAGGCGCTTATCGAGGCCGAAGGCGATTACGAGCGTGCCAAGGACATCATCCGCGAGAAGGGCAAGCTCGTTGTGAGCAAGCGTGCCGATCGCAGCGCTACCGAAGGCGTTGTGGTTACGAAGATCGTTGGCGGCAAGGCATATCTTCTGTGCCTCGCCTGCGAGACCGACTTCGTGGCTCAGAACGCCGAGTTCTCGGCTTCAGCAAATGCTATTTTGGATATTGCGGTCAATGCCGACGCTGCCGACCGTGACGCTCTGCTGGCTATCAAGAACGACGAGGGCCACACCGTAGAGGAGATGGTTACCGAGAAGTCGGGTCAGACCGGCGAGAAGGTCGAGCTGGCTTACTACGGCCGCATCGAGGCTCCTTACTGCAATGCTTACGTTCACTTCAACAAGAAGCTGGGTACTGTCCTCGGCTTCAACAAGGAGGTGTCGGAGGAGGTTGCCCACACTGTTGCCATGCAGGCCACGGCTATGGCTCCCATCTCGATCGACGAGAACGACTGCCCTGCAGAGACCGTAGCTCACGAGAAGGCTATCGCGCTGGAGCAGATGAAGCAGGATCCCAAGAACGCCAACAAGCCCGAGGCTATTCTGGAGAAGATCGCCGAGGGTAAGATGCGCAAGTTCTTCGAGGAGAACACTCTGCTGAATCAGGCACTGGTAGGCGAGAAGATCACTATCCGCGAGTACATCCAGAAGGCTGACAAAGAGGCTACCGTAGTAGCTTACAAGCGTTTCGCTCTGGAGGCCTAATTCATATCGAACGGACTTACGGTCCGTCGGGAAAAACCCCGCGTGAATTTCACGCGGGGTTTTGTGTGTACGGCATGTGACGTCGGACCCGGTGGGACCGGAGGTCTCGGCGACGGAGAGGGAGCAGGCATTTGAACCGCCCATGCTGCGGCCGCTACGACTGCGGACCGGATGTGAAGACGTCTTCGACCATGGCTGCAGCGACCGCCGGTCGGCATATGAAGGACGACGGAGGTCGGCAGGTGAGGGGGCGAAAAGACAGCGCGCCGATGATCACAAGGGCCGTTCTATGTAGCTTCTCAACGCCTCGACATATTCCTCGAATGCCGATATGCCGGCATCGGTGATCGAGCAGGTGGTGCGGGGCATTCGTCCCTTGAATCCTTTGGTGACAGAGATGTAACCGGCCCTTTGCAATTTGTCGATCTGCACGCTGAGGTTGCCGGCCGTGGCGCCGGTCTGTTCGCGCAGGTAGACGAAATCGGCATTCTCGACCGATATGAGGATCGACATTACGGCCAGTCTCAACTCCGAGTGCAGAAGCGGATTCAATTCCTTGAACATGTGCGGTTGGTTTTACGGTTGAGAATGTGGCCCGGGATGACCATAAGCAGAAAGAATATCGCGGCGAAGATGAGCATGTTAGTCGAATTCCATCTCATGGCATGCATCTCGGTGGGAGTGTAGAAGCGCGCGAACAGCCATGTCCGCAGCGGAAATATCATAGCCGAGACCATGGCGAGGAATCCTGCGGCGGCGGTGGCCCGGTCGCGGATTACCATTCCCGTGATGGCGGTGCCCATGCCTATCAGTGTTACCACGACGAATAAGATGGAGGTGCGATAGACAACGCTCATTACCAATGCCGGAACCATGGCCACTCCGAATACCGTCCACACGGCCGATATGATGCGGTCGATGTAGTTGCGTGCGCCTTTGTTCTTTTTGCTTAATATAGTCATTCCTCCGTACCCTGCGACGGGAATGGCCAACCATCCCCACATCCAAGGCTGCGGATTGTCGAAGCTGCGGACGGCGAACGCCATGAGAAGCGAAACGATGACTGTGACGTACCCCCATATCAGGAAAGGTACACCCGCGTTGCGGGCCAGCCGCGAGCGCGAGTCGCGGATTGCGGAGGTTATGAGTTCGAGACTCTGGGCCTCGGTGAGTCGATTGTTTTCCATAGTGTAGTTTTTATTTGCGTTTGCAGTATTTGTATCTGATTATGTGGCCCGGAACGATCATTATTATTGCGATAATGGTTGCGTATATGAGATAATATACTGCCAATACGGAGGTCCATTCTGTTTCCGTGCGACCGGCAGAAACCGCTACCAAGTAAAAAAATTTATGTATCGGGGTTATTGCCGATGCCATGATTCCGACAACTCCGCAAACAGTCAGCGATTTCTCGGCTGTTATGATTCCTGTAATTACACTTCCGACGGACAGAAGCAGTAGGGCGACTGGCGTATTTCCCCAGAGGATTGTATTAATGATGAATGCCGTCGTTCCCAGTATGATCCATGTAGGTGTGAGTATATTTCTCGTGCGCTCTTTTGCTCCGGCCGTTTTGCGACGGAATATCATCATTCCCAACAGACCGAATACGGGAACCGCTATCCAGCATGCCGGCCAGCCTGAACCTTCTAACTGAAGTCCTTTCGCGACCGCTTCGATGATGGCGACTGTTGCGATGACGTATCCCCATATCAGGAACGGCACACCTGTGTTGCGGGCCAGCCGCGAGCGCGAGTCGCGGATTGCGGAGGTTATGAGTTCGAGACTCTGGGCCTCGGTGAGTCGATTGTTTTCCATAGTGTTGCGGTATTGATCATTCTGTTTTCATTTTCAGATAATAGTCGGCCGAGTTTATCAGCTGCGATATTCCCCAGCCTCCGATAACCCATAGAATCCACGGGTGATCGGGTGTGCAGGTGGCGTTGACGACGGCCAGAAACGAACATATTACGGCGAATCTGACCCATGACATGATGAATTTGCGTTTTTCGGTATTCATAATATATAGTAAATTGGTTTGTGGCGTAAACTTAATTTCCGAAAATAAAACCGGCTCAATCCCCGGTCGGTCTGCGCTGGCATGCGTCGGCTTATTTCCTCTTTTTCTTGCGCAAATATAGAGTAGTTTATTTTATAAACCAAATATTTCATCTCTTTTTTGCAGAAAAAGTAGTATAGATAAGGTTGCGGGTGGGGAATGTACGGTTCTTCACCGACCATCTGCGCGAACCGTGCCGCGTGCGGGATCATGCCCGAAGTCATTATTAGGGGCGAGTCGCGGAATAAATTTCCGCTTCACACATAATGCGGTCCCGCATGAAGGCCGCAGCTTGAAAGGCGAACCGGCACGCCGGTTCGCCGTCCGCTTGAGAATCGTGCGGCGGCTTATTTGCGGCGCCACATACGGTCGCCAAGATAGAAATAGAGCGTGCCGTAGGAGTAACGGCCGGTCTGTGCCCCGCGGTCGAATGTGATCCACAGATAGCGTTCGTAGTTGCCGTAGGGCAGCGGGACGATGGTCGGCCAGCCGCGGAATCCGCCGTTGGCGTATTGCTGGCGGAATGTGCCTTCGTAGCGGAGCGTGGGGTAGTCGTAGATGTAGAACGTGGTGTCGGGGCCGCCGCTCAGCACATACCGCCGTCCGCCTACGGTGGTGATGCGTATTCCGGTGTTGTTGTTCTCGACCGATTCGGCTATCTGCGTGTAGGGACCGTTCCAGCGGTCGCTCTCGCACAGATAGGTGACGTATGACTTGTCCTTGAGCGCGCAGTAGGCGAGTCGCCAGCGTCCGGCTTCGGCGTCGAAGAAAAAGTCGGGATCCTCGGTGTTGTAACCGTGGCCGCGCGTGTAGCTGTGGGGGAACTGCAGCTCCTCGCACTCGAGATAGTGGATGCCGTGCAGCAGGTCGGCATCGGTTTCGGCATAGGCCAGAGTGTGGGTATCCTCGTGGGTGGTCGTCATGACCAGATATTTTCCGCTGTCGGGATCGCAGACCACTTTCGTGGCGTGGAATCCGTACATCATGCCGTCGCCCTTGCCGAAAAACAATGCGCCTTCCAGACGCAGTTCGTAGGAGTCGAGGTCGAGCGAGTAAACTCCTTGATAGGAGTCGATTATGCGTTCGAATCCGCGTGTGGTGAAACATACGTACAGCCGTCCGTCGCGTATGAGCGGCGTGCCGTCCTTGTACTGCACCACCTGCGGGTCGGCCTGCCCCGTACCGCAGGCCAGCAGGCTGCGGGCATCGAGCAGAGTGACCTGCTTCCCGGCCGGCAGCGACATGTGGACTCCGAACGAGCGGGTGGTGCAGCTCTCCACGCCGCGCATGTCGTGCTGCGCGCTGTAAAGCAGGTCGGCGCGTCCGTCGTCGCGGAGGCGGAACACGTGGAACCGCATGCCGGTGTACTGTATGCGCAGGGCGATCTCGCCCGCCGGTCCGGTCTTTTTTGCGGCGAGCAGCGTCGTGTCGCCCTTCTCGATGGCGACGGATGATACGGTGCCGTCGCTGTATGTCGTGCGGACGACGGCGCCTTTGCCGTCGTTCGGGAAGAAGTCGATGCCTGCGCCGGTGCCGGTGTCCAATCCGCTGAAGCGGACCTCGTAACACAGATAAGGGTGAAACGCTCCGATGCGCAGCGTAGCGGCCGACGGCGTGTCGCCGCCGGATGCCGTGAGCGAGCGGCCGTGCTGTTCGAGTGCGGGGTGCGGTCCGTCGCCGGTAAGGACTATGTCGGCCGAATTGGGCAGGAATAGCTGCGCGCCGTCCGTTTCGAGGCGGCTCATCACCTTCGAGGTGTTGTAGAAGTTGCGGCCTGATGATTGCCGCACGAATGTCATCAGTGTGAGATCGACGCTGTCCTGAGGCGTCTGGGCCGGGGCCGCGGCTATTGCGGCGAGTGCGAGCAGTATCGCGAGGAGTCCTTTCATCGTAGCTGTTTTGCTGGTGAGGTTATGGCCTGAATGGGCCGGCTGTCTGCAAAAGTACGAAAAAGATACGGTTATCCGCGGGATAATACGCATGGATTTTGTATTTTTGTGGAAATAATATTTGATCGTATATGACAGTAAAAGAGTTGGAGCCGCGTGTGGTGTGGGAGCAGTTCGATGCCATAACGCGGGTGCCGCGTCCTTCGAAGAGGGAGGACCGCATCATCGGATTTCTGATGGATTTCGCCGCCCGGCACGGTATAGAGTGCAAGCGCGACAGAATAGGCAACGTGGTCATGCGCAAACCCGCTACCGCGGGCCGCGAGGACCGTCCTACGGTTATACTTCAGTCGCACATGGACATGGTGTGCGAGAAGAACTCGGATGTGAATTTCGATTTCGAGAACGATGCCATCCGCACCCGTATCGAGGATGGCTGGGTGCGTGCCGACGGAACCACTCTGGGCGCCGACTGCGGAATAGGCATGGCCGCGTCCATGGCTATGCTGATCGACCCCGCGGCGGAGCACGGGCCGCTGGAGGCGTTGTTCACCGTCGACGAGGAGACGGGCCTTACCGGCGCGTTCGAACTTGGCGAGGGCATGCTTACCGGCAAGTACCTCATCAACCTCGATTCGGAGGACGAGGGCGAGATATTCATCGGCTGTGCCGGAGGCATCGACACCGTGGCCACTTTCGTCTGCCGTACCGAGCCGTCGCCGAAGAACTATTCGTTCTACCGTTTCGATGTGTCGGAACTGGTGGGCGGCCATTCGGGCGACGACATCGACAAGGGGCGGGCCAATTCCAACAAGATAGCCGCGCGGCTGCTATACGAGGCGCAGACGCGCTACGACGCCCGCCTGAGCTATCTGGACGGAGGAAATCTGCGCAACGCCATTCCGCGCGAGGCTTATGCCGTGTTCGGCGTGCCGGCCCGGCTGAGCCATGAGTTCGAGTCGCGCTGCCGCCAGTTCATGGAGGAGGTGAAGGCCGAATATCGGCTGACCGATCCCGACATGCGGCTGTCGCTATGCGAGATGCCCGAAGTGGCCGAGGTGCTCGACATGCAGTCGCAGCAGAGGCTGGTGGGGGCTTTGATGGGGGTGGCCAACGGCGTGCTCGCCATGTCGCAGTCGGTGAAAGGGCTGGTGGAGACCTCGACCAATCTGGCCTCGGTGAAGTTCGCCGATGCGCAGCATGCGGTGGTCACCACGTCGCAGCGTTCGTCGGTCGAGAGTGCCAAGCTGTGGGCCATGCAGACGGTGGAGGCGGCATTCGCCGCGGCCGGTGCCGACGTAGCCCATTCCGACGGTTATCCGGGCTGGGCGCCCGATCCCGATTCACTGTTGTTGCGGCGCACGGTGGAGTGCTATCGCGCCCTGTTCGGCACGGAACCCAAGGTAAGGGCCGTGCATGCGGGACTGGAGTGCGGTCTGTTCCTCGAAAAATATCCCGAACTGGAGATGGTGTCGTTCGGTCCCACTATCCGTGGCGTGCACTCGCCCGACGAGCGGTTGGAGATAGCCACCGTCGATAAATTCTGGGCTCTGCTGCGCGAGGTGGTGCGGAGCATATGAGTCGTCGGGATTACGCAATCAGCAAAATAGCATGAAAGGCCGGATTGTTCCGGCCTTTTTCCTTATCTTCGGCTTCGCCTTGGACACTTCGCCTCAACAAAATCCGAACAAGTTTGGTTTTGTATTC
>CAZFIN010000097.1:0-6489 GCA_964519525.1 uncultured Alistipes sp.
CCATCGTCGACATGGAGGTGACCTACACCGAGCCGGGCATCAAGGGCGACACAGCCTCTACCAACTCGCTCAAGCCCGCCACGGTAAACACCGGCGCCACGATCAAGGTTCCCCTGTTCATCAACACCGGCGACAAGATCCGCGTCGACACCCGCACCCGCGAGTACTACGAGCGCATCCGCTAATACGCTCCGCGCAACGGGAAAACAATCAGGGCCGCCCTCGCGAGGGCGGCCCTGATTTTCTCCATGCCGACGGCCGGCAGCACCGGAATCCACTGCGGCGGTGCCGTCCGTGCGCGCCGCCGGACACCGGCGGCCGGCACCGTCACTCCTGCCCGAACTCGCTCCAGTCGGGCGCGAACTTGTGCATGAGCGTGCGCACGAAGAAGTCGTAACGCTTGTGGTCGCCGAACGCGCCGCCCATCGTGTGACGCTCGCCGGGCAGCACCACCAGTTCGAAATCCTTGCCCGCCTTTATCAGCGCGTTCACCACCTGCATGGTGCTGGCCGGATCGACATTGTCGTCCATCTCGCCCACCACCAGCATAAGCGGCCGGCGCAGCAGATGGGCCATCTCGACGTTGCTGCTGGCGGCATACGACTCGTCCACCGGATACCCCATCCACTGCTCGTTCCACCATATCTTGTCCATTCGGTTGTCATGGCATCCGCATGCGCTGTAAGCCGCCTTGTAGAAATCGGGATATTGCAGCACCGCGGCGGTACTCTCCTGACCGCCCGCCGAACAGCCGTATATTCCCACGCGGTCCACATCCATGTAGGGGTATCTCTTCGCCGCAGCGCGTATCCACTCCATGCGGTCGGGCAGACCGGCATCCTTCAGGTTCTTGTAGCACACCTCCTCGAACTCCTTCGAACGGAAACTCGTGCCCATCGCGTCGAGCTGCACCACGATGAAACCCAGCTCGGCCAGCGATGTCATGTTCCAGTTGTAGGGCATGAACGTCTTGGGCACGTATGCGCTGCCCGGACCCGAGTAGATGTACTCTATGACCGGATAGCTCTTCGACGGATCGAAGTTCGACGGGCGCTGTATCAGTCCCCACATCAGCGTCCGGCCGTCGCGTCCCGGTGCTGCGAACACCTCGGGCGTCTGCCACCCCTCAGCCTTCAGAGCCGATATGTCGGCCTGCTCCAGCTTCATCACCAGCTTGCCCGTAACGCCGTCGCGCAGCTCCGTCACCGGCGGGGTGTCGGCCTTCGAATATGTGTCGACCAGATACCTGCGGTCGGGCGAGAACACGGCCGAATGCTCGCCCTCCCCGGGGGTGAGACACACCATATCGCGGCCGTCGAGCCCCACGCGGTAGTAGTGCACCAGATAGGGATCCTCCCGGCGGTTCATGCCGCTGGCCGTGAAGTATATCACGCCCTGCTCCTCGTCCACATGCACTATGCTGCGCACATACCACTCGCCCCGGGTTATCTGACGCTCCACCTCGCCCGAGGCCACGTCGTAGAGATATATGTGGTTGTGGTTGTCGCGCTCGCTGGTCCACAGCAGCTTGCGGCCGCCGTCCAGATACTGGCGCCACAGACGGCTGTAATTGACGAACTTGTCGCTCGTCTCCTCCACCACGGCGCGCACCACGCCGGTCGCGGCCGAATACTCCAGCAGACGGTAAACCGTGTGTCCGCGCTCGTTGTACTCGAAATATATCCTGTCGCTGTCCTGCCCCAGCCAGTAGGGGTGCCCCAGATCGTACTGATGCGCGAACAGACCGGTCGGCGGCGCGAACGTCACGCCGTCACGCACGTCCACGATCCTCGGCTCGCGGTAGTCGCGGTCATCCCCGGGCTTGCAGTACTCCATTGTGTGGAGCTTGGGCTGCAACTGATCGGCCGGCGACGACTCCACGAAACTCACATAGCGCTTCTCCGCACGGCGCAGCTTGCTGGCGGCTATGCGGCTGCCGTCGGGCGACCACATCATGCGCGTCGAGTAATAGAAACCCATGCCGCCGTCCGTCGTCACGGCCCGCTCGGCGCCGCTCTCCACGTCGCGCACATATATATTATAGTTCTTCACATAGGCCTCGCTCCTGCCGTCGGGGCTCTTCACCGGCCACCCCTCCGTCTCGGGATCGGTCACCATCCAGTGACGTGCCGGCTGCCGCTGTCCGCGCGGCTCGCGCCTCTCCTCGGGTTCGGGTATCCCGAGTGCGGCGCGCACCTCTCCTATCGTTGCGTAATCGGTGCGGTTCTTCGTCGCGGGATCGACCACGCGGAACATGTCGCCGTCGGCCGTATGGGCGAAATAGTAGAACCTGTCGCCCTGCTCGGTCCACGTCACACCGCTGGCGGTGCCGACGACCTTGTCCCACGAGAAACGGCGCTGCGCGTCGAACGCACGGCGATAGTCCTCGACCTCGCCCTGCGCGGCGGCCGAAAACGCGAGGCACGAAGCCGCGGCGGCCGCAAAGAAACTCCTTATCGAAATCATACGATCGAACATTATTAAGACTTACTGATCAACTGTTCCGAACGGTCGGTATCGGAAACTGTTACAAAGATAACGTTTTTTGATTACCGTCCGCCTCCGCTCCGCGGGTTTCGGCCGAAATAATGTCCGACTCCGCACGGCACGCCGCCGCACGCCGTCAGGGCATCCACTCCATCACCCCGTCCGCGGGATGCTCCGCGCGCCAGCGGCGCAGGCCCTCCATGTCGCTCACTCCGCCCTCGATCACGGCGCGGTAATACTCTATTCCGGCCACCGGCTCGTCGTCGGGCGTGCTCCACTTGAGCCGCAGCACCGTCCGGCGCTGCTCGTCCGTCATCACCTCGACGATACGGTCGGCCACCCGCTCGAAATAGCCGTCGTAACGCGAACCCGCCTCGATGTGTATCATGTCTATCGACCATGCTCCGTACTCCGGATGCGCCCACTCCATGTGCCACTCCACGCAGCGTTCCGGCGTGTCGATCAGATTGCGGCATACGATCGTTCCCGCCTCGCCGCGTTCCGCCATGCGCGCCACCGCGGCGAAACTGCGTCCGACGGTGAGCGGCGACGAGTAGACGTGCAGATCTATGTCGCGGTGCCGGGCCATCAGCCCCATGCGCATCGAACCCACGATCCTCACCTCGGCGCCCTCGGCACGCCACGTCCCGACGATGCCGCTTGCCTCCAGCACCTCGCGTGCCTGCCGCAGAACGAGCGCCGAACGCCCGGCAAAATCATCATTCATCATAATTCATCATTTTTTAAAGGGAAAAAGGACGCGAAGTTAACGCTTTCGGCGCAGATATGCAACACCGGCCCGCGGCGCGCGCCACCGGCGGCCTCATCCTCCGCGCCGCCGATAAAGGCGGTTGGCCTATCGTTTTGGCCGTTTCACCTAACCATGCTGGCATTTGAGAATAAAATTTTTTAATTTTGACCCGAAATAAAATTTGAATCACGCAAACCAAAGTCATACGTCAATGAGAAGATTCTTACTTTGCTCCCTGCTGGCCATGCTGGCCCTGTCCGCATCGGCGCAGACGAAAGGCACGATCAGCGGAACCGTCATCGACTCCGAGAAGGAGGGTATCGTCGGGGCCGTTCTCGAACTCACGTCGCTGCGCGACACGCTCCAGAAGAAATACACCACGTCGGCCGTCCGCGGCGCGTTCCAGTTCAAGTCGGTGCCGGCCGGCAAATACCGGATCTCGGCCTCGTCGCTCGGCTACCGCGATTCGGTGCAGATGATAACCGTCGAGAACAACAAGCCCCTCGCCATGCCGGCATGGATGCTGGAGGATAACTCGCAGCAGATCGACGCCGTAAGCGTCACCACGCAGGCCGTGCGCACCACCATCAACGGCGACACCATCGTCTACAACGCCTCGGCATACAAGGTGATGCCCGACGCCGATGCCGACGAGCTGCTGGCCAAGATGCCCGGCATAAAGGTCAACGGCGGCACGGTGGAGGCTCAGGGCGAGACGGTGCAGAAGATTCTGGTCGACGGCCGCGAGTTTTTCGGCAACGACGTGTCGACGGCCATAAAGACCCTTCCGGCCGAGGCCATCAAGTCGGTGGAGGTGTTCGACAAGCTCAGCGATCAGGCCGAGTTCTCGGGTATCGACGACGGCAACAGCTACAAGGCCATCAACATCGTCACCCACAACAAGATGAAGACCGCCATATTTGGCAAGATGAACGCCCAGTACGCATTCGAGCCGCGCAGCAACGACAATACGCAGCACTACGGATCGGTGGACGGCAATATGAACTTCTTCCGCGAGAAATCGAAAACCACGCTGCGCTGGGACGCCAACAACATGAACGGCAACAGCCAGTCGAAGATGGCCTTCGGCGGTCTGAACTACATCAACTCGTGGGGCCAGAACGACAAGGTGAAGCTCGAAGGCAGCTACTCCTACAACACGAGCAACAACAAACATTACAGCTGGACCCAGCGCGACTACTTCCTCACCGAGGAGGAGCTGGCCTCGGGTGCCGACGACATCTACGAGCACTTCATCTCCAACAGCCGTTCGGGCAGCCGCGGCAACAGCCACAACTTCAACGCCCGTTTCGAGGACCGCATAAGCCAGCGCCAGCGCCTGATGGTGCGCGCCCAGCTGTCGCTGAGCGACAACTCGTCGAACGGATCGTCGGTTAGCGACTACTACCCCATCAGCAACATCGACCCCATCACGCTGTCGAACTGGAATCTGGGCAACAGCGACGCCATCAGCACCGGCATAAACGGCAACTATTTCCTCCGTCTGGGCCAGAAGCCCGGCCGCACGCTCCACGTCAATTTCGACGCCAACTACTCGACCAACAACTCGGGCAACGAGAACTACTCGGAGAAGGCCGTCGACAACTCCGTGCAGCAGAAGTCGAAAGCCGACAACTACAATTACAGCCTCGGCGGCGGCATCACCTACGCCGAACCCATCGGCACCCACGCGCAGGTGACCATGGGCTACAACGTCAACTACCGCTACTCGAACGCCGACCGTCTGACCAACCTCTACAACTTCGAGACCGGCGAGTACGAGGAGTTCATCAGCCCCGAATACTCGAACCGCAACAACACCGACTACCTCACCCAGCGCATAGGCCCGGGCTTCCGCTACGGCAACGAGGGAACCTCGGTTTCGGGTCAGGTCACCTACCAGAACGTCACGATGAACAGCGACCGCGAGTATCCGGCCGTCTATGTCCTCCCCGAGAAGACGTTCCAGAACATCACCTACGCCATAATGAGCCGCATAAAGCTCAACATGGAGAACCGCATCATGCTCCGCATCAACTCGAACACGTCGAACCCCTCGGTCAACCAGCTGCAGGACGTGGTGGACATCTCCAACGTCAACAACATCTACTCGGGCAACCCCCACCTGCGCCCCTCCTACTCGCACCGCATGAATCTGGGCTACATCCATTCGGGCATCGAGAAGGGAACCACCTTCTCGGTCAACATAGGCGGATCGAAGAACCAGAAGCAGATAGTGGAATCGGTTGTGATGAACCAGCCCGGATTCGAGGTATACAGTCCCGACGGCGAGCTGCTCACCACGCTGTCATCGACCGGCCAGTTCCGCAAGCCCATCAACCTCGCCGACAACAAAGACAACGGCTGGAGCATCGACGGAGGCGTATCATACGGTTTCCCCATCAATTTCATGGGATGTAACTTCAACATCAGCGGCAACAGCTCTTACAGCCAGTCGCCCTCGATCCTCAACGACGTCATCAACCGTTCGCGTGCGTTCACCGCAGGCGGCGGCGCATCGCTCAGCAGCAACTTCAGCCAGTATGTCGACTTCCGCGTCAACTACTCGCCCACCTATCACAAGGTCACCAACACCATGTCGCGCAACGGCGACAACGAATACATGCGCCACCATGCCAACGCCAACGTGCGCGTCGTGTTCGGCTTCGGACTCACGCTCCACGCCAACGCCAATTACAGCCAGTACGTGGGCCTGAGCGAGAACAACAAGAAGCTCGACAACACCGAATTCATCTGCAACTTCGGTCTCGGTATGAAGGTGCTCAAGAAGATGGGCGAGGTCCAGCTCATCGCCAACGACGTATTCAACCAGAACACCGGCTTCGGCCGTTCATGGAACTCGCTCTACATGCAGAACTCGCGCAGCAGCGTGATCGGACGCTATTTCGGCATCAAGTTCTCGTACAACCTGCGCCGCTACGGTCTGGACCGCAAGGGACAGGTCATCGACGAGAACGGATCGCGCGGCCGCAACGGCGGCGAATTCCGTCCCGGCGGCTTCGGAGGTCCGGGCGGAGGACCGGGTGGCTTCGGCGGAGGCGGCGGACGCTTCGGCGGAGGCGGCCCCGGCGGACGGTTCTGATAAGGGAGCCGTTATTTCACCGACGATCAATCACACGAACAGTTAGTTTATTGCGCAAGCGACCTCCGGCCCGAAGACCGGAGGTCGCACTTTCCTTTAAAGAAATCCTTGCCGTTGAGCATCAGGCTCTCCACAAATCGTCCGTTGA
>CAZFIN010000098.1:0-6468 GCA_964519525.1 uncultured Alistipes sp.
CGGTTCGGCCATGCTGTTCGTGGCAGCACGTGTGTCGTCGCTCGCCAAGCTGCCGCAAGGTCGCGTTGAGGCTGCGCGTCGCGCCAAGGCCATGGTGGCCAAGATGGACGAGCTGGGATTCGGCAACTGCACCAACACCGGCGCATGTCAGGCCGAGTGCCCCAAGGCGATTTCTATCGCCCATATCGCACGCCTGAACCGCGAGTTCCTTTCGGCCAAGCTGAAGGACTAAGATAGTTTGCAGCGGCGGCCCGGTGTACGGCTGCCGCGGATAACAGGAGACGTCCGGTCCCGATATGGGACCGGACGTTTTTTTGTGCCCGGATGCGTTTCGGGACTGTCTTTTTTAGACCGGTAAGGTGTGCGGCGTAGTCTGCATGGTGACCTTCGCCGTGCGTCCGGGGCGGTTCGCGGCCTACGGCGGCCGGTTCGCCGTTCCTGCCGGTCGTTTCACCGGCGATGCGGTGGTTTTCAGCTGTTTGCCGGGCCGGTTCACCCGCGCGGCATGGCGTTTCGGCTGCCGGTCGCTCAGTTCGGGCGCGCGGACGGGCGGGTTCACCCCGCGGTTGTGGCGTTTGGCCGGCGGGGCGGGTGCGACGAGCGGAATCAGGTTTTAATTTTGTTGTCGGAAAACAGAAACATAAATTAAAATCCGAAATACTATGAAACGACTTGTTTTGACATTGCTGGGTATCGCGATATGTTTTGTATCGTTCGCGCAGACAGGAAAGGTTACGGCTACCGTAGTGGATGCCGCGACGGCCGAGGGCATAGCGGGTGCTGTGGTCGAGGTCGCTCCGGCCGACGATCCCGACAACGAGGAGCTGAAGAAGTATTATACCTCGGGATTCGACGGGGCTGTATCGGTCACCGGGCTGAAGTACGGCCAGTACCGGCTGAAGATTACGTTCCTCGGTTACGAGGACAAGATCGTCGACTGCAAGGTGTCGGCTGCGGTGCAGGATCTGGGCCGCATCGGGCTGGCCGAGTCGTCGACCAAGATCGACGCCGTGGTGAAGGAGGTGCAGGCGATGCGCACGTCGCAGAAGGGCGACACGACTACATACAGTGCCGATGCCTACAAGGTGTCGAACGACTCCGATGTCGAGGGCCTGCTGAAGAAGATGCCGGGCATAACCGTGTCGGGAGGTTCGGTCGAGGCTCAGGGCGAGACGGTGAAGAAGATCTTCGTCGACGGCAAGGAGTTCTTCGGCGAGGATGTTTCGACGGCCATAAAGTCGCTGCCCGCGCAGGCGGTGAAGAACATCGAGGTGTACAACAAGCTGAGCGACAATGCCGAGTTCTCGGGCATGGACGACGGCGAGAGTTACAAGGCCATCAACATCGTGACACGTTCCAACATGCGTCAGGGCATGTTCGGAAAGGTGTACGCCGGTTACGGCTATCAGCCCTCGACCGACGAGGTCACCTCGGCCAACAAGTACATTCTGGGCGGCAACGTCAATCTGTTCCAGAACAAGACCCGTCTGACGATGATCGGACTGCTTAACAACGTCAATCAGACCAACTTCGGATTCGAGGACATACTCGGCGTCTCGGGCGGCGGCATGGGCCGTGGCGGCGGTATGGGCCGCGGCGTGGGCGCGATGATGGGTTCGGCGCAGGGCGGTGTGGCCAACGTGGCGTCGATCGGCGCCAACCTCACCACCTCGTGGGGCGAGAGCGACAATGTGCGTCTTGAGGCCAGCTATTTCTACAACCGCACCAAGACCAAGAACCTCTCGGAGCTTATCAAATGGTACGAGGCTCCGTCGCCTGTCGACACGCTGTCGACCACGGGTTATTCGGAGACGCTCAACGCGAACCACCGCTTCAACGCCAAGCTGGACTGGGACATATCGAAGAACCAGTCGCTCATGTCGCGCACGAGCTTCAGTTTTCAGGGTAACGATCCGTTGAGCGCCACATCGGGAAGCCAGCGGGGCGAGAGCGGCTACAACATCATAAGCAACGGCAGCGACGGCCGCAACCGCGGTTACAACTTCTCGGAGTTCCTGATGTACCGCGCGCGTCTGGGCAAGGCGGGACGGACCGTGACGGTCGACGGCAACGTCACCTATTTCGACAATTCGACCAACGGATCGTACAGCTATTCGAACATGGCTACCGTTCCCGTCGAGGGAGCCGACGGGGTGACGGGTTACGAGCCGCAGCTGCGCTATCTTTACACCACCTCGCCGTCGACGACGCTCACCACGCGGGCCAACTTCACGTATACGGAGCCTATCGCCAAATATGCGCAGGTGTCGATGCAGTATTCGTTCGGCTACAACCGGCAGGACCGCGACCGAAAGTCGTATGTGGCCAACGATTCGTCCTACGACATTACGGGCGTCGTGCCCGACGCCTCGCTGTCGAACGCCTACAACAGCGCCTACACCACGCACCGCGTAGGCCCGGGCATACGTTTCGCCAAGGATCGCAACACGCTTATCGGCAACGTCTACTACCAGTACTCGGAACTGAACGGCAACACCTCGTCGGAGCAGATCAGACGCAGGTACAACAATCTGACCTATTTCATGATGGGCAATTTCAACATCAATTCGCAGAACAGCATCCGTCTGTTCGTCAACTCGATGACCGAGAATCCGAGCATCACCCGTCTGCAGGGCATCTACGACGTGTCGAACGCGCAGTTCATCTCGCGCGGTAATCCCGATCTGAGTCCCTCTTACACGAATATGGTCAACTTCCACTACGTGAACTCCAATGTCGAGAAGGGACGCACCTTCATGTGGATGTTCATGTTGCAGAACACTTCGGACTACATCACTTCCAGCACCGAATACAACAGGTCGATCGAGATCGACAACGGCGAGGGCGGTGTCACGACCTACAATCCGTTGCAGTACACCACCTACACCAACATGGACGGCTACTGGAATATGCGCACCGGTCTGAGCTACGGTCTGCCCGTCGGCTTCCTCCGCTCGAATCTGAATCTGCGTGCCGGTGTGTCGTACTCGAAGACTCCCACGCTGATCGACAACCTCACCAACATCGCCAGCACGCTGGGATACGACGCCGGAGTGGTTCTGGGCAGCAACATCTCGGAAAATGTCGACTTCACCCTCTCGTGGAACGGCAGCTACTACGAGTCGAAGAACTCGCTCGCGTCGGGCAGCGGTGCCAACCGTTACTTCAACCACACCGCGTCGGGCAATCTGAAGCTGGTTCTGTGGGGCGGCTTCACCTTCACCGCCAGTGCCGCCTACAACCAGTATGTGGGCTTCACCAACGACTACAACGAGAGCTACGTGCTGTGCAACGCCTACATAGGCAAGAAGGTGCTGCGCAACCGGTTAGGCGAGATACTCGTGGGTGTGAACGACATCTTCAACCAGAACACCTCGTTCGCCCGCACGTCGGGTTCGGGTTACACGCAGAACTCGTGGAACAGCGTGATAGGCCGCTATCTGAGCGTGCAGTTCACCTACAACATCCGCCACTTCGGAAAGAACGGATCGACCAACATCAAGGATTACGACATGGGTGCCTCGCGCCGCGGCCCCGGTGGTCCCGGTATGGGTCCCGGCGGTCCCGGACCGCGTTAACCTGCTGTTACGGTAAAGCCTTGTCGGCGGAGTCTTTTCGAAGGCTCCGCCGACAGACCGTTTCGGCAGGCCGCCGACGTTATCTCCATCCGCCGCCGAGCTCGCGGTAGAGCGCTATGCGCTGGTCGAACATTGCGAGCATGGCCTCGTATAGATTCTCTTCGGCCTTGAGCAGACGGGTCTGCGCGCTCCACACATCCAGATACGAACCGCTTCGGGTCGTCATGAACCGTCGTGCGCGATCGAGTGCCGCGTGTAATTCGGTCACCTGATTGTAGAGCATCATGGCACGCTGCCGCGCCGAGCTGTAACGCATCATGCAGTTCGATACCTCGCACTGCGCCGATATGACGGCATCGCGCAGGCGTATGAACGATATGCTTTGGGTGATCTGGCTCACCTGCCGCTGCATGCGCAGCTCTCCGCGTCGCAGCAGAGGTTGCGCGAGTCCGCCTATTATGCGGTATAATATGGCCTGCGGGGCGTCGAACCAATGGCGTATGGCATCGGTCTCCAGCCCTACGTCGCCCGAAAGGGTAAGGCGCGGATACATGGCCGCACGTGCCGCCTGCGCCATGTGCCAGTCGGACTGCAACTGTTCCTCGGCGGCTATTATGTCGGGCCGGTTCCTGAGCAGCTGCGACGGGATGCCTACGCTTATGCTGTCGCGGAACATGCTCTGACGGTATACTTCGTCTATTGATGCGCGCGCAATGTCGCCGCCGGTGCGGCCGAGCAGCCTGTTGAGTGTGTTGCGGGTTATGAATATATCGGCGTCGATGGCTGGCAGTTCGGCTTTTGCGGCATAGAGTTCCGACGAGGCCTGATTCGCTATCATGCGGCGGCGCTCCGACGGCAGCGATATAATTTCGCCCGCGGCTCCGTCGGGCATGCCGGTGCATAACCGAACTATGCTGTCGTTGCGTTCGATGCTCTGCGTCACCGAATTGCGCCGTGCGTCAAGAATCACCAGCCGGTAATAGAGCGATGCCGTTTCGGCCACGATACGCGTGCGTACGGCGTTGCCTGCGGCTACCGTCTGCATGAGCTTGTGTCCGCGGGACTTGCGTATGTTGCCTATGCGTCCCCACAGATCTATCTCCCACGATGCTCCGACGCTTATGTTCTCTTTTCCTTCGTCCGATTTCCCGTATCCGCCGTTCTGGTATTGCATTCCGATCCCGATGCCGGCTTCGGGGTGCCATTCGCGGCGGCTGCGCGTGAAGTATGCCTGCGCCTCGTCGATGCGCAGCATGGCCTCGCGTACCGACGGGTTGTGTACCAGAGCCGTGTCGATAAGACGGCGCAGATGCCTGTCGGTGTAGAAGTTATACCAATGTATCTCGCCGGCCGACAGCGTGTCGGACGTTATTCCGTCGGGGTTTTCGGGTATTGCGTAGCGCAGCGAGTCGGGTATCGTGTCATATGGCTGCGGCGCGAGGAGCTTGCGGTTGCAGGCTGTCTGCATCGACAGTACTATTATCAGAAATATGTTGCAAAGCCTCTTCATGTTTTTGCGGGGTATGGTGAGGATGGCAAATATAATGAATATATCAGCAGGCTGTAATTGCGCGTGCGATGAATTTTATCGGTCCGGCCGGAGCGGGGTACGTGAAAAAAACGTATTTTTGTGTAATAAATCGAACTAAAACATTCAGGATATGAAATCATTGGTTGCGTTGCTGTCGGCTCTCGCGGTTGCTGCCGCGGCATGTGCCGCCGGGCCACTTCGTTTTGTCGACGCCTCTTCGCTGACTGTCATAGGTCAGGCTCTGCCGGCCGGGAGTCCCTATGTGCGTATAGATACCTCGATGTATGCCGTTCCCGCGAAGACCGAGGCCTACTGCGGTTACTCCACCGGTCTGGCCGTGGTGTTCCGCACCGACAGCCGCACGATCCGTGCGCGATGGAATACGTCGGGCCGCAATGCAGGAACGAACATGTCGGCCTGCGTGCAGAAGGGGCTCGATCTCTACATAATGCGCGACGGCAGATGGGTCTTCGCCGGAGTGGGGCAGCCGAGGATGGACGGAAAGAACAATGTGCACGAGGCGACCGTCGTCGACAATATGCCCGAGGGCGACAAGCTGTGTCTGATGTATCTGCCGCTGTTCGACCGCGTGGACCGGCTGGAGATAGGTGTGGACGGAGAGAGTTCGGTCGCGGCGGCCGGGAATCCGTTCCGGCACAAGATCGTGTTCCACGGATCGAGCATAACGCACGGTGCGGCGGCAAGCCGTGCCGGAATGAACTATCCTTCGCTTTTCGGCCGGCGGACCGGACTGTATGCCGTAAATCTCGGGTTCAGCGGCATGTCGACGCTTCAGCCTGAGTTCGCTGCCTATCTGGCCGACGTGGCCGATGCCGACGCCTTCGTGTTCGACACATTCTCGAATCCGAGCGGCGAGGTGATCGAGGAGCGGTTCAACCGTTTCGTGGATATCATCCGCGCCAAACATCCCGAAACGCCGCTTATATTCATGCAGACCATCAGGCGCGAGGGCCGCAACTTCAACATGCGCACCGAGGAGTTCGAGGCCCGCAAGCAGTCGGCAGCCGAGCGCGTGGTGCGCGAGCGCATGAAGCACGACCGGAACATATGGTTCATCGACTCGGCCGGCTGGCTTGGCGACGACCACACGGCCACTTCCGACGGCACCCATCCGACCGATCTGGGATTCGACCGCATGCTGGAGAGGATGCAGCCGCGGATAATGAGGATACTCAAACGTTACGGGATAAGGTAGCGGTCCGTGGGGCCGCACTCCCTCCGGACGGCACCCGGGAACATATGCGACGAAAAAAAGCGGACAACCCGAAAGAGTTGTCCGCTGTGGTAGCGGGAGAAGGACTCGAACCTCCGACCTTCGGGTTATGAGCCCGACGAGCT
>CAZFIN010000099.1:0-6351 GCA_964519525.1 uncultured Alistipes sp.
TTAACGCCAATATTCATCGCGGCGTGCATTACCTTTCCGGACAGATGACGGAGCTTTACGAGCAGGCGCGCGAGGACGTGCGCCGCTTCATCGGTGCTGAACACCGCGAGGAGGTGGTGTTTACGGCTGGTGCCACGGCCTCGCTCAATACGGTGGCCTATGCTTGGGGCGAGCGGTTTCTGCACGAGGGCGACAATATAGTGGTGAGCGAGATGGAGCACCACTCGAATATAGTTCCGTGGCAGGTGGTCGCCCAGCGCAAGGGGGCGCATATCCGCGTTCTGCCATTTGCCGACGACGGCCGTCTGATGACGGAGCGGCTCGATGATCTGCTCGACGAACGCACCCGCATGGTGGCCGTCACGCAGGCGTCGAATACGCTGGGAACAAGACCCGATCTGCACGAGATAGTGCGCAAGGCGCATGCGGCCGGAGCCGTGGTTGCAGTGGACGGGTGTCAGGGCGTGGTGCACGGTGGTGCCGATGTACGCGGCTTGGACTGCGATTTCTATGCTTTCTCGGGCCATAAGCTGTATGGTCCCACCGGTATAGGCGTGCTCTACGGCCGCCGCGAACTGCTCGACGCCATGCCTCCGTTCCTCTGCGGGGGCGATATGGTCGACCGCGTGTCGTTCGAACGGACGACTTACGCGCCGCTGCCTCTGAAATTCGAGGCCGGAACAGCCAACTTCATAGGCGCGATAGGTCTGGGCGAGGCCGTGCGTTATGTCGGCGGACTGGACCGTGATGCCGTCGAGGCGTACGAGCGCGGGCTTACGCGGTATGCCGAGGAGCGGTTGAGTGAAATAGAAGGCATAACCATATATGGTACGACGGCCGACAAATGCTCCATCGTGTCGTTCAATGTGGAGGGTGCGCATCACTATGACGTGGGAATGGTCCTCGACAAACTCGGCATAGCCGTCCGCACGGGCCAGCATTGTGCCGAACCGGTGATGGCGCATTACGGCGTGACGGGCATGTGCCGTGCCTCGATAGCCATGTACAACACCCGTGAGGAGATCGACGCGCTGTGCCGCGGTGTGGAGCGGGCGTGCCGTATGCTGCGCTGACCGGGCGGCGAAGGCGAGTGTGCCGGTGATTGAAAAAACAGAAAAACAGACAGACGATTATGTTCATAGTGCTTGAAGGGGTTGACGGAGCAGGCAAATCGACACAGATATCCAATCTGCGCCGGATGTTCGACGAGAAGGGCATTCCTACGGAGTATGTCCATTTTCCGCGTTTTGACACTCCTTTTTTCGGCGAGCTCATAGCGCGCTTCCTGCGCGGCGAGCTCGGCGGAGTGGATGAGGTGGATCCCTATCTGGTGGCCATGCTTTATGCGGGCGACCGGCGCGATGCCGCCCCGATGATCCGTGGCTGGCTGAATGCGGGCCGTGTGGTGATTGTCGACCGTTACGTCTACTCCAACATAGGTTATCAGTGCGCCAAGATAACCGATGCGGCCGGCCGCGAGAAACTGCGGCAGTGGATCGTGTCGCTCGAATACGACTATTTCTCGATTCCGCGGCCCGATCTGTCGATATTTCTGGATGTGCCGTTCGCATTCACCGCGTGCAAGCTGGGCCAGACGCGCACGGGCAGCGACCGCGACTATCTGCACGGATGCGCCGACATTCACGAGTCGTCGCTCGACCTGCAGCGTGCGGTGCGCGACGTGTACATCGAGGCCGCCGAACACGACCGCGACATGCACGTGGTCGATTGTAGCCTTGCGGGTGGCCGCATGGCATCGCCCGAGGCGATCTTCGGCAGGATAGAGAGTATTGTCAACGGATATATGAAAGCACGGCCATGACATCGCGCGTATTGAAAATAGCGTCGCATGTGTGCCGCGTAATAGTAGGACTGGTTTTCGTCTTCTCGGGATTCGTGAAGGCGGTCGATCCGTGGGGTACGGCGCTCAAGGTGAACGAGTATCTGTCGATATACGGTTTCGAGCAGCTGGTGTCGTGGAGCATGGTGTTCTCGATATGGCTGTGCGGCGCCGAGCTGATGATGGGACTCATGCTGACGTTCAAGGTGCGCACGCGTCTGATCTCGATATTCGCACTTGTGTCGATGCTGTTCTTCACGGTGCTTACGTTCCTAAGCGCCACATGGATACCGGTCGAGGACTGCGGCTGCTTCGGCGATGCGCTGAGGCTCTCGCCGTGGCAGACTTTCTTCAAGAACCTGATTATTCTGCCGATGGTGATGATCGTGTGGTACCGCTACCGCAGGCATCGCGTGCTGGAGTTCAAGCGCGTGGAGGTGATTCTGACCGGACTGTTTTTCGTTTTTGCCATGGGTGTCGGCACTTACTGCTATTTCAATCTTCCGCTGATAGATTTTCTACCTTACAGGACGGGGGCCAACATCTATGAGATGATCGAAGCGCAGCACGATACGGGCAGTGCCGAGATGGCCGTCGAGGAGTATGTGCTCGTCTATCGCGACCGCAGTACCGGCGAACTGCGCGAGTTCTCGATCGACGACGAGGAGTGGCAGGACGAGCGCCGGTGGGAGTGGGTCGAGACCCGTGTCGACAACGAAGCTCCGGCCGTGCAGACGCTCGTCAGCGAGTTCTCGATCTCCGATCCCGAGGGCAATGTCACGCGTGACATACTTACGCGGCCCGGACGTGTGTATATGATCTGCGTCACCAGCCTTAACGATATAGGCGACGGCTGCCGCCGGCGTCTGCGCAGTGTGGTGGAGCGTGCCGCCGCCGAGGATGCCGCGGTGGTGTGTCTTACTCCGCAGCCGTTGCGCAGTGTCACCTATTACCGTTTCGACGGCAGCGACGAGGTGAGGTGCTACAACATAGACGCTACGGTGATGAAGACCATGCTGCGGGCCCGCAGCGGATTGGTGGTGCTGAACGACGGTGTTATAGAGAAAAAGTACAATTGCCGGAACATACGTTTCAAGTGACGGGCGGCGGCCATTGAGGCGATCGTAGCGCGTTCCGCCGCAGATTGGTATAAAAATTGACCTTTGATTTCCAAAGGTCAATTTTTTATCTATGTGCAAACCCTATTCGTTTTCTATTGCTGTGGCGGCATGCGCCGTTGTGTCGGCGGGTCTGGCGGCATGCGGAGGTGAGCCGGCCGCCGCTCCGCAGATACGCCCCGTGAAGGTGACGTCGGTGAGTGCCGTCGACTACATCGACCGCGACTTCGCCGGCATGGCCACGGCCGACGACGCGACCAATCTCGCCTTCAAGATTGCGGGGCAGGTGGCGAGCGTCGATGTGTCGAAGGGCGACTATGTGGCGAAAGGCGCTCTGCTGGCGCAGCTCGATCCGCGCGATGCCGAACTTCAGACCGCTGCCGACAAGGCGCAGTACGACAAGGCTTCGTCGCAGCTGGCCCGCATGAAGCGTCTGCTCGAACACGAGGCTGTGTCGCGTCAGGATTACGAGACCGCGCAGACTTCGTTCGTGCAGGCGCGGTCGGCTTACGAGAATTCTAAAGATCTGCTCTCGCAGACCAAGCTGCGCGCCCCGTTCGCCGGTGTGATCGAGCGAACCTATGTCGACACCTACGAGCGGGTGCAGTCGGGGCAGACCGTCGTGCGGCTGGTCAACCCGGTGAGCAGCACGGTCGGATTCACCATTCCCGAGAAGAGTCTGCCGCTTCTCGCCGACTCGGCCACCCGTTTTTATGTCACGTTCGACAACTATCCCGACCGCAGGTTCGCGGCTCGTCTCGACACCTATGCCAAGACGGCCTCCGATGCCTACGGGTTTCCCGTGTCGCTGAAACTGGATCTCGAAGCGGCTGTCGGGGCCGGCATATCGCCCGGTATGACATGTCAGGTCACGATGCGCACGGCCGATGAAGCCGTACAGGGTATGGCCGTTCCACTCTCGGCCGTGTATGCTCCGGCCGACGGCGGCACTTATGTGTGGCTGGTGACCTCCGACGATCGTGTCGAGCGCCGGAGTGTGGTGCTGGGCGACATATTCGGGCGCGATATGGTAAGCGTGCAGTCGGGGCTTGCCGACGGCGACGTGGTGGTGACGGCCGGAGTCTACCAGTTGCGCGACGGAGAACGGGTGAGAATCTTAAACAGGTGAGACCATGACGATTCCCGAATATTCGATGCGTAACCGCAGTATCGTGTGGTTCGTGCTCGCGCTGTTCGTCGCGGGCGGATTATGGGCATTTTCGGCCATGGGCAAGAAGGAGGACTCGACGTTCGTGCTGAAGAACGCCGTGGTTACGTGCGACTATGCCGGTGCCACTCCGTTCGAGGTCGAACAGCTGATATCGGATCCCATCTCGCGCGAATTGCAGTCGATGCGGGGCGTGCACAAGATAACGTCGGAATCCTATTACGGCCACTCCAGAATCATGGTTGAACTCGATGCGGGCACCCGCGCCGGCGATATTCCGCAGCTGTGGGACGAGTTGCGGCGCAAGGTGATGAACATCGGTCCGCAGCTGCCGTCGGGCGCCGGGTCCATACGAGTGAACGACGACTTCAGCGACGTCTACGGACTCTATTACGGTCTGGCTGCCGACGACGGTTTCTCGTGGAGCGAGATACGCGAGTGGGCGCAGCGCATAAAGACGGCGGTCGTGACGATCGACGGTGTGCAGAAAGTGGCGGTGTTCGGCGAGCAGACGCCGGTCATAAATCTGTATATCACGAAATCGACGCTCGCCAATTCGGCCATAACGCCGGAGACGATCGTGTCGATGATCTCGCAGCAGAACACCATGGTCAACAGCGGCGAGATCGACGCGGGCGGGGTGATGGTGCGAATACTCGAAACGGGTGTCTACAATACGATGGAGGATATAGCCGACCAGCTGCTTATGTCGCCCGACGGCCGGCAGTACCGTCTGGGCGACATCGCGCGCATCGAGGAGGGGTATGCCGATCCGCCCTCGACGATAATGCATGTGGACGGACGCCGTGCCGTGGGCATAGGGGTGTCGTCGGAGGCTTCGGCCGATGTGGTTGCCCTCGGCCGCGAGGTGCGCCGCTCGCTCGAACGCATAGGCGGCGACATGCCGATAGGCATGGATATAGTCACGCTCTATCCCGAGGACATCATAGCGCGCGAGGCCAACTATTCGTTTCTGCTCAACCTGCTGGAGTCGGTGCTTATCGTGATAGTGGTCATCATGCTGGCCATGGGCGTTCGCAGCGGCTCGCTCATAGGATCATCGCTGGTATTCACCATCGGCGGCACCATGCTGTTCATGTATATGGCGGGCGAGGGCATCAACCGCACGTCGCTGGCCGGATTCATCATAGCCATGGGCATGCTGGTCGACAATGCCATCGTGGTGACCGACAACGCTCTGAAATCGGTTGCCGGAGGGCAGCCGCTCGGCGCGGCTCTGGCACGCGGAGCCGACAGCCCGAAATGGGGTCTGCTCGGTGCCACGCTGATAGCCGTATTCTCGTTCCTGCCGCTTTATCTGGCCCCGTCGTCGGTGGCCGAGATCGTGAAGCCGCTGTTCGTCGTCATAACGCTGTCGCTGCTGTTGAGCTGGATGCTTGCGCTCACGCAGGTGCCGATGTTCGGGACGTTCATGCTCCGCGGCGGCGGAGAGCACGGCGGCGGACTGCGCATGAAATGGTTCGATGGCGTACTGGAATCGGTGTTGCGCCACCGGTGGGCGGTGGTCGCCGGATCGGTGTTTCTTTTTGCGGCTTCGATCGTGGCCATGGGGCTGATGCCGCAGAACTTCTTCCCGCAGCTCGACAAGCCCTATTTCCGGGCCGATGTGATATTGCCCGAGGGGTACGACATAGCGTCGACGCAGCGCAATCTGGACCAGATGTCCGACTGGCTGCGTTCGCAGCCCGAGGTGGTGCATGTCTCCACTACGGCCGGCTCCACGCCTCTGCGTTACTATCTGGCCAGCAGCAGCGTGTCGATGCGTCCCAATTACGGCAACGTGCTGGTGGAGGTCGACGACAAGCGCTCGGCTCAGGCGGTGAAGGAGCGGTTCGACCGGTTCGTCGGGCAGTCGTGTCCCGATGTGTGGCTGCGCTCGTCGCTGTTCAAGCTCTCGCCCGTGCCCGATGCTGCGATAGAGATAGGTTTCGTGGGTGCGGATGTCGACACTCTGCTGCATCTGGCCTCGCAGGTCGAGCGGATCATGTGGCGCACGCCCGGGGCAGTAAACGTGCGCAACAGCTGGGGCAACCGCATACCGACGTGGCTGCCTGTGTACTCGCAGACCAAGGGTCAGCGCATAGGCGTGAGCCGCAGCCGTATGGCGCAGTGGATCACGCTGGCCACGCAGGGTTATCGCATGGGCGAGTTCAGACGGGGTGACGAACTGATACCGATTCTGCTCAAGGACGAGGACATAGGCT
>CAZFIN010000100.1:0-6338 GCA_964519525.1 uncultured Alistipes sp.
TGGACCCCAACATTAAGAGTGTCGTGCTCTACCAACTGAGCTAAAGAGGCATCAACCTTTCCGATTGCGAGTACAAATATAGAGCACTTTTTTCAACCGTGCAAATATTTTCGCACTTTTTTTCATTTTTTTTGTCCGATCAGTCGCTGTTCCACTCCCCTGCCGACTCGATATACAGCACGGGGCGCCTGCGTTCCAGCGCTTTAAGGCGCAGATAGGTCTCGTAGAGATTTATTCCGTTCGACGAGTCCTCGGCAATCACATATCCTATCACGCACGCATGTCCGCGCGTAGTACGGAACGTGGTCTCCGCACGGTCGAGGTAAGCGGCCTTCCACGCCGGATCGTTCGACGGGTTGCCTCCGCGGCGCCGCGAGGCTCCGCTCTTGCTCGTATTCACCGGCACCTGCGCAATGACATACATTCCCAGCGAATCGCACATGCGGTACACATTCTGCGGCACGGCCCCCATCCTGAACCGCACGGCGTTGTACTTCAGCACACGCGCCGCTATGATATCCTTGTCGGTAACGGTCATAGGGTCGAAATCGCGGTAGAACAGCTCGGTCTTTATGCCGTTTATCATGAAGTTGCCGTTGTCGTCGGTCTCCGCCATGCGGAATCCTATCATGTGCGACTGATACTCGGCGAATCGGCCCTCGATCTGCGTCTTCACATTCAGACGATAACGCACCGGCATGTCGGCGCACCACGTCAGCACGTAGGGTATGCGGGCCATGAACTTCACCGTGTCCTCGCCGCGCATTCCAAGCGTCACGTCCTTATACCCCTGCGTGACGACGGTGGTGTCGGGAGCTATGAGTTCGTAATGTATCCGCGCCGTCTTGGCGTTGAGCGACTCGGTCTTGACCACCAGACCCACCTCGACGGTGGCGAACTCGCTCTTGAGATCGACATTGGTGTTGTGCACGACGTCGCGCACGCGTATCATGGGTTGCGACATGACGTACACCTCGCCCAGACGAGGCTCGCGCGTCTGCACGAAATCCTCCATGCGGCGGCTCCAGTGATCCTTCAGGATGCGTATCGACACAGTGTTGACATCCTCTTTCGAGGCCTTGGTGACGTTGAATTCGGCAGGCGCGAAAGCGTCCGACGAGTAACCCACCTTCTTGCCGTTGACCAGCACCTCGTAGGCCCCCGACGCCTCGTCGACATAGAGGATGGCCTGACGGCTGAGCCACATGAACGGAATCACATACTTCGAGGTGAAGACCGTGGCGTCGGCCTCCTCGGTGCGGGTCCATCCCGACACGGGGCGCAGATACTTCGAGGCCACGGCTCCTGCGCCCAGCGCATGCGCCTCCTCGGCCGTGGGATAGGCCACCGTCTTCGAGCGCGGCAGCTCGCGTCCGAACGACACATATTCGGGAGAGTCGTACTCCTGAGCCGCCACCGGCGCGACCGACAGCACGAAGAGCGATATTATCGACAGAAATCGTTTCATATTTTTCGTATATTTGTTCCGTCAAAGTTATAAAAAATTTTAATCATACGATGGCTTCCACCCCGAAACTGAATTTTCCGGCCATAAATCTGCGTGCCGTCAGACGGCAGGGACGCACGCTCGTATTCGACCGCATACGTTCGATGTACGTGGTGCTGACACCCGAGGAGTGGGTGCGGCGCCATCTGGTGGAGTACCTCGTCGGGGAGTGCGGAGCGCAGCTGCGCTCCATAGCCGAAGAGTATCCCGTGAACATCAACTCCACGGCGCAGCGGGCCGATGTGGTGGTGATGGACTCCGAGGCCCGCCCTCTCGCTCTGGCCGAGTGCAAGGCGCCCGACATAGCCATCACGCGCGAGGTGTTCGAGCAGGCCACGCGCTACAATGCCGTGGTCGGCGCCCGCTATGTCATACTGACCAACGGACTGCGGCACTTCTGCTTCGAACGCACCGGCGAAGGCTACCGTCCCATGCAGGCCTTTCCGCGGCTCGACGGCACGCAGCCGGACGCGGACACACAGCAGGCGGAGGACCAGCTGCCGGATGGCGGCGCGAACGCTGAATAGCGGCACCACAGCGCGACACCGCGGGATCCGCACACGCCCTACCCCATGCACGACTGCCCGGGGTGCATGCTCTCGACATATTCGCGGAAAGCGTCGCGGTAGTTCACGCTCAACGGCACATACTCATCGTTGTCGAGGTATACCCGTCCGCGCGCATATCCGGTCACATGGGCCAGATTCACGATGTAGGAGCGGTGCACGCGCATGAAACGGCCGGCGGGCAGCGCGCTCTCCATATTCTTGAGCCGGAACAGCGTGGTGACCGACGAACCGCCCGCGAGGTGCATGCGCACGTATTCGCCGACACTCTCGACATATATTATATCGGAATACTTCACCAGCGACACCTTGTAGCCGGCCTTCACCGATATGTACTCGCCGCTGTCGGGTTCGCTCTCGGCCGCGGGCGAGGCTTTGGCGTCGCGCAGCCTCATCAGTTCGGCCAGCGACTGCGCCTTGCTCACGGCACGGCTGAAATCACTGAAGCTGAAAGGTTTGAGCAGATAATCGACGGCATCGAGCCGGAAACTCTCGACTGCATACTCGGAATAGGCCGTGGTGAAGATCACCATCGGCGGATTCTGCAACCCGCGCACGAAATCAATGCCGCTCAGATCGGGCATGTTTATGTCCACGAACAGCAGGTCGACCGGCCGGCCGCGCAGGATGCTCTGCGCCTCGACGGCATTGCTGCACAGCGCTTCAAGTTCCAGATCGGGCACACGCTCGATGTAGCCGCGTATCTGCCGCAGCGCCAGAGGCTCGTCATCTATGGCAATACACTTAAGCATTTTTAACGGGTATTGTAAGTTTCACCTTATATTCGTCGGCACGGCTGTCGTCGATCAGCAGATCGTAGTCGTCGCCGAACAGCAGATCGAGGCGCTTGCGCACGTTCTCGAGTCCCATGCCGCTGCCATTCGCACGGCCCGCACCCGCCCCGTGGCGCGAGTTGCGCACCTCGCACACGACACGGCCGGCCACGCATCTGAGATCTATGTGCACGAACGACGGCTTGTTGTAGCTCACCCCGTGCTTGAAGGCGTTCTCGACGAAGACGATGAGCAGCAGCGGCGGAATCCTCACATGCGCCGGCACGGGATTCTGCACGTCGAACCGTATGTCCACATCGCTGGTGTAGCGTATGCGCATCAGGCTGATGTAGTTCTCGACGAAGCGTATGTCGTTGGCTATGCTCGTCTCGGCGTGCTCCGAGTCGTAGAGCACGTAACGCATCATCTTCGACAGCTCGATGACCGTCTCCTTGGCCGCCTCGGCGTCGATGTCGATCAGAGCATGGATGTTGTTGAGCGTGTTCATGAAGAAATGCGGATTGATCTGATACTTCAGATAATCCATCTCGGCCTGCAGGCTGTGCCGCTCCAGCGCGACCATCTTCTGCTCGTCCCTCATCGACTTGAACAGATACTTGATGCCGTTGTTGGCCCCCACCAGAAATATGCCCAGCAGCGTGTTCCACGACCATGTGAGATCGGTGAACGAGGCGCGGCCGTGGACGATGTACATCACGTTGTCAGTCACGGGCAGCAGACGCATGGTCTGCTGGTAATACTCCAGCGCGTAGAACATGGAGGCTATTATCACGATACACACCCCCAGATACTGCACATAGCGTTTGCGCAGCAGCAGCCGGGGCGCCAGCAGCGAGTTGTTGATCAGAAAAATTATCAGATACGGCAGCAGCTTGCTCCACGCCGTGAGGATATTGACCAGATAGACATGCTCCTCCGACATCATCTTCGAGTTGAGTATGGGCACGAGTATGGCCATGGCCCACACCATGAAGTAGAGGAGGTTCTCGCCTGCGATCGGTTTGTTGTTCTTGGGTTCCATATCCGCAAATATACGAAAAACGGGCGCAATGCCAAATTTATCCGCACGTCGTCTGACTCTCCGGCGCGCTAACGGGTTTCAGTCCTTATGTTCCTCAGCTCTCTGGCCGGCACACCGGCGACGACGGCATTCTCGCCGACGGTCACACCCGGCAGCACCGACGCACCGGCCCCGATCCACGCGTTGCGGCGCATTCTTTCAATCACATCGTTCATATTCATACTCTTCTTATACGATTGCACGATTAACTGGTTCCGCTGCCGCAAGGCCGCTACCCGGCATAGCGCAGCAGAAGTTCGAGCATACGGCGGTCGAGTTTGTGCCCTTTGTAATTCTCGTACTTCACGTCGCGGCGCCCGCTGTCCATCACCCCGAACGAACCGGTGAGGTTCCACAGCGACCATCCCCAGCCATTCTCCTCGAATATGTCGAACTGATCCTTCAGCCACGCCAGCGCCACATCGTGCGGAGTGCGGTTGTGGCAACCGAATTCGCCTATATGCACGCGTCCGCCCGCCTCGATCCACGGATTCCAGCTGCGGCCGAGCGTCTCGCGCAGCCACTGCCTGTCGTAGACGCGCCCGTTCTCCTCCAGAGGCCAGCGCAGCTTCTCCTCGGGGAAGTACATGGGTCCGTCGCCATACACCCAGTTTGCGGCATAGTGCGAGATGAGCATGGGCTGATAGCCGCGGCCGCTCTGCACGATGCGGGGCACGCCGGCAAGGCTCATGAGCGGCCGGTTGCCCACATCCAGCCCGTCGACTATGATAGTCCGCCGCGGGCTGACCTTGCGTATCTCGCCGATGAGACGCCGCGCCACACGGTCGTACTTCTCGTCGGCAACCGAAGGAGCCTCGTTGAGCAGATTGAAGCTGAGCCACTTCGACGGGCAACCCTTATAACGCTCGGCGAACAGCCGCCAGTGATAGGCGCACGCGTCGAGCGCCCCGTCGTCCTCGAACAGATCGGCACGGCCGTGCGGAGGGTTTATACAGTAGCCGGGCACGCGGTGGAAATTGAGGTTGACGTGTATGCGGTACTGACGCCCCAGCTCCACGACCTCGTCGATCTCGCGCAGACACTTCTCGTCCACGCGATACCAGTCGTCCTCGCTGCTCCAGCACCAGTACGACAGCGGAATGCGGGCGAAATTGAACCCCCACTCGGCCATTATCTCGAAGTCGGCCTCCGAGAACGGCGTCTGAAAGTCGGGATTGAACTTGTTCAGCAGATTGAATCCTTTCCAAAGCCGCTCACGTCCGCCGCCGACAGCGGCCGGCCCCGACGGCTTCGTAGCCGCGGCAGCGGACAAACCATCGGGCAGCAGTGCGGCCGAAGCTGCCGCGCCCACGACACGGATGAAGTCGCGGCGGCTGATGTTCCTGTGTTCGATCATGTCGGTCGATATTTTCATGTTAACGTCAACAAAGATAGTCCCGTTGGAATATTTTAACAAATATATCGAGTATCATCTTATGAAAATAATCCATCTCCTGCGGCTGTTCCGCATCGCCGAGGCCACGGGGCCGGCCGATGCGGAGTGCCGACAATGAAACGCACGCCGCAGTACGGCCTTGCGCCGGCGCCATACGCTGCCGTCGGATACGCCGCGGCAGACTCTCTCACCGCCGCAATCCGGCCCCGTCGAAAAAACAGCCGGCGGAGTGATCAGCCACGAGGCTTCTCACTCCGCCAGTATATTCGTCTGCGCAGGGCCGTCGGCCGCTACTGCGCCATATCCTGATAGAGGAAACGGCGTATGCTGCGCTTGGGCGTCTTCTCGAACTCGGTGGGATGGATCACATATCCGGCCACCTTCTCGTAGGCGGCCACACTGCCGTTGAGCGTCTTCAGGTTCGCGTCCATGATTCTCTTCAGCTCCTCCTCGCCGATATTCTCCTGCGCCGCCTGATCGTAGTCGGGAACGATAAGCGCCGTAAGCCGTCCTTTCTTCTCCACCACGAGCGACTCCAGCACCAGCGGCAGATTGTTCAGCCGCTCCTCGATCTCCTCGGGGTAGATGTTCTGCCCCGTACCGGTGAGGATCATCGTCTTGCAGCGGCCCTTTATATATATCGTACCGTCGGCATCCATCGTTCCCATGTCGCCCGTATGCAACCAGCCGTCGTCGGCGAGCACGGCGCGCGTGGCCTCCACGTTCTTGTAGTAGCCCAGCATGACATGTTCGCCGCGAACCATTATCTCGCCCGGCACATGCTCCGGATCGCTCGAGTCGATCCTCGCCTCAAGCAGACCCTTCAGATAACGGCCGCACGAGCCGTTCTTGAACTCGGTGGGGCACGAGAAGCTTATCAGCGGACCGCACTCGGTCATGCCGTAGCCTATCGAAAGCGGGAAGTCGATCTTGCGCAGGAACGCCTCGGTCTCCTGATTCATCGGCGCGCCGCCCACGATGAACACCTTGAGTTCGCCGCCGAACGAAGCCATCA
>CAZFIN010000101.1:0-6184 GCA_964519525.1 uncultured Alistipes sp.
CCGAGAGTTCGATGTGCCGCCGCAAGACGCTGCTGCACTATTTCGGCGAGGAGTATACGGAGGAAAACTGCGGCTGCTGCGACAACTGCGTCCACCCCAAGCCCAGAGTGCAGGCGCAGGATGAGATGAAGCTGGCGTTGCAGACGCTGGATGCCATCGGTGACAAGTTCAAGATGGATCATCTCGTAGCGGTGCTCACCGGCAAGGTAACGGCTCAGGTGAAGAGTTATTCTCACAACAAACTCGAATGGTTCGGCCGCGGCGAGGAGCATGACGCCAAGTTCTGGGGCGCGGTCATACGTCAGGGGCTAATAATGGGACTTATCGACAAAAGCATCGAGAATTACGGTCTCATATCGGTTAACGACAGCGGCCGAGGATATATCGGGGCTCCGATTCCCGTTGCCATTACGCTCGATCACGACTACGACGGAGAGGAGCGCGAGGAGGAGGTCATGGCGGCCCAGTCGGGCAAGGGCGGGGCGGCCGACGAGGAGCTGTTCGCCATGCTGAAGGAGCTGCGCAAGAAGGTGGCCAAGAAGCACGATCTGCCGCCGTTCGTTATCTTTCAGGACCCGTCGCTGGAGGACATGGCCGTGCAGTATCCGGTCACTATCGAGGAGATGCAGAACATCTCGGGCGTCGGTGCCGGCAAGGCCAGGAAATTCGGCGATGAGTTCGTCAAGCTCATTAAGGCGTATGTCGAGGAGAAGGACATCGTGCGTCCGCAGGATATGGTCGTCAAGTCGGTGGCCAACAAGTCGGGCAACAAGATATTCATCATACAGTCGATCGACCGCAAGATGGATTTCGAGGATATAGCCCGTGCCAAGAACCTCGATTTCAACGAACTCCTGACCGACATCGAGGGCATAGTCAACTCGGGTACGCGACTCGACATATCGTATTACCTCGAACAGTATATGGACGAGGACAAGATCGAGGACATATATCTGTATTTCAAGGAGGATGCCGACAGCGACTCGCTCGATGCCGCGGTCGAGGAGCTGGGAACCGACTACACCGAGGAGGAGATCCGTCTCGTGCGCATAAAGTTCCTTTGCGAAGTAGGCAATTAAGAGTGATCCGCCGGATGTGGCGGGAATAAATTCCGCGGCAGTATATGTCGTAACGAATTTATTCATACCTTTGTTCCTGATATGCGGCCTTTGTGCGTGAAGTGTACCATGTGTAATGTAATACTATAAAACTCAATACTATGGCTTTGATTTATTGTAGAGATTGCGGCCGGCAGGTGTCGGATACGGCAGACAGCTGTCCTTATTGCGGTTCGAAGATGAGACATTCCGATCCCGATGCGAGCAGAAAGGACTGGCTCATCACGCTCCTGCTGTGTTTCTTCTTAGGCACTATCGGTGTCCACAGTTTCTATGCGGGTAAGATCGCCATCGGCGTGATTCAGTTGATAACGCTGGGCGGTTGCGGTATTTGGACGCTTATTGATTTCATAATGATAATCTGCGGCCGGTATCGCGACGGCGACGGTAAGGTAATCAGCAACCGATAATCCGATTGCCGTGCAGTGGTTTTGGCGCTACCGGCATACCGTCGCAGTCGTGTTGTCGCCCTTGTGCGTGTACTTCGTTCCTCGCGGATGGATATTCTCCGAAGGGCATCCGCTGTGCCTGTTCCGTAACATTATGGGGCACGAATGTCCGGGGTGCGGCATGACGCGTGCGATAGTGTCGTTGTGTTATTTCGATTTTGCCGGCGCATGGTCGTACAACAGGGGAGTGGCAATAGTGGCTCCTCTGTTGGTGTATGTGTGGATACGCTGGATCGTCAGGTCGGCGCGCGGCACGCATTGATTGTGATACAGTGAAATGATAATCCGCTTGTTGTAATGAATCAGGTAAGGGCCAAGAAATCGTTGGGTCAGCATTTTCTGACCGATCTCAATATCGCGCGCAAGATATGCGGTTCGCTCGGCGGCGGCAGCGCCGAATCTCCGGCGACGGTGCTGGAGGTGGGGTGCGGCATGGGCGTGCTGACACAGTTCCTGTTGCAGCGCGACGATGTGGTGACCTATGGCGCCGAGATCGACGGCGAGAGTGTCGGGTATCTGCACGAACACTATCCCGATTTCGCGCCGCGGCTCATCGAAGGCGATTTTCTGCGCATGGATCTGCGCGGACGTTTCGGCGGAGAGGTGCGCGTGATAGGCAATTTCCCTTACAATATCTCGTCGCAGATATTCTTCAAGATAATAGAGAACCGCGATATCGTTCCCGAATGCGTGGGTATGATCCAGCGCGAGGTGGCCGTGCGTATGGCCGAACCTCCCGGGTCGCGCGAATACGGCATATTGAGCGTGTTGCTTCAGGCGTGGTACGATATCGAGTATCTGTTCACGGTGGGCGAGAAGGTCTTCAATCCGCCTCCGAAAGTCAAGAGCGCCGTGGTGCGTCTGCGACGCAATGCCACCGAACATCTGGGTTGCGACGAGGCGTTATTCGTTCGTGTGGTGAAGGCTTCGTTCGGCCAGCGCCGCAAGATGATACGCAATTCACTTAAGGCGTCGTTCGGCGACTTCGGCGGTGCCGAGCACCGTTTCTTTTCCATGCGTGCCGAACAGCTGTCGGTTGCCGACTTCACCGAACTCACCAACTGGGTTGCCGAACACCGTCTTTGACATGCCGGGGTTCCGGCCGCATGAGTCTGGATCCGTGCGGCGGTGTCTGACGCTCGGGAACTCGCCGTCCTTGCGGGTGGGTATTTGGCTTTGCCGGTTATTTCCTCGCGGAGAACACTCCGTCCCGGCATGTCCGCACGCACTTCCCGCATCCGATGCACGCATCGGCATGGGCGATGATAATGTGCTTGTGCCAAAGGAATCGCACTTTTCCTATCACCCCTTTGGGGCAGACATCCGTACAGTCCCAGCATGCCCGGCACTTTCTCGTGTCTATCTCTATGAATTCGGTCTTCTTCGTCCGTTTCATCGCGTTCTTCTTTAATATTACCGATGCCGGCACCGGCCGTTGTGCCGGCCGGGCGTCATGAACTGTCATTTTGACTGCGGCATGTCCCTATCGTTCCATGTCGTCCGTGTCGCCGACGACCACCGTCACCATATCCTCGGCCCGCAGATATTTCTGCGCCAGAGCCAGCAGCTCCTCGGACGTGGTGCGGCGTATGCGTTCGAGGCTGCGGCCCGTCTGCGAGTTGTCGAATCCGCACAGTATGTTCTCCGTCGTGACATCGGCTATGCCGAACGGTCCGTCGAGTATGCGCATCATCTCGCCGGCCATTATGTTTTTCACCAGCGCCAGCTCCTCCTCGGCCACCGGCACGGTGCGCAGGCTCTCTATCTCGGCGCCGATCTGCCGCAGCGCCTCGTCCGTGACGTCGCGCCCCACCTGTGTGGCTATGGCAAGATAACCGGCATGCTGGAAGTTCACCATCGCCGAGTATACCCCGTAAGTGTATCCGTTGCGTTCGCGCAGATTCTGCATCAGCCGCGATCCGAAATATCCGCCCAGCACCGTCGCCAGCACCTGCATCGGTATGAAGTCCTCGTGCGTACGCGGGAACAGAAGCCGTCCCATGCGTATCGACGACTGCACGGCTCCGGCGTGGCGTATGCGCATCGTGTGCGTCGTATCGAACGGCACGACGCGGACCAGTTCCGTGCGTCCCTTCGCCGGAATGGCTCCGGTTATCTCCTTTATCCGGTCCAGCACCTTGCCGTCTATGCGGCCGCTGCATACCGCCATGCAGTTTTCGGCCGTGTAGGTGCGGGCGAAGTGTTCGGCGAGCCGGTCGTGGTCGAGCGACTCGTATTCGCGTTCGTCGTAGGATATGCCGTAGGGGTGTCCGGCTCCGAAAATCGCCCGTGCGAAGTTCTCGCGCGCTATCGTCTCCACCTTGCGGCGCTCGATTGCGAGCTGCTGCCGGCGCTTGGCACGGTAGGTGGCCACTTCGTTCCGGGGAAAGCACGGACGCAGGATTACCTCCTCGATCACCTCGGCCGTGCGGTCGAAGAATTTCGACAGCGTGCAGAATGTTATGTACGCGCAGTCGCGGTCGATGTTTATGTCGAAATACGAACCGTAGTAGTCGAGCCGTTCGGCCACCTGCTGCGACGTGAGTCGCGCGGTGCCTTCGGCGAGCATGTTGGCCGTTGCCGATGCTGTGAACGGATGCCGTTGCGTTACGGTTCCGGCGTGAAATACGAAAGTTACGCGTACCACGTCGTATTCGCGGCAGTCGATGACATATATCGGCATGCCGTTTGCGGTGGTGTGCCGCTCTGCCATTGGTACGTCTATGGCGGCGGGTATGGTAAGTGGCGGTCGTTTCATCGTCTGGCTCTGTATATAAGTGTCGAGGAATTTTCCTTACGGAATGTTCTCTGCGAGAACTCGGCCACGTCGCCGGCGGTCAGCGAGCGGTAGATGTCCACTTCGCGGTTTATCAGACCGGTGTCGCCAAGCATCGCGTAGAATCCGAGGTTCATGGCTTTGTTCATTACGTTCAGTTCGCCGAACAGCGTGTTCGCCTCGAACTTGTTTTTCACTTTTTCGATTTCATAGTCGGTTATCGTGCCGCTGATGAGCTGCTCCATCTCCTCGAACAGTGCCTCTTCGGCCTGCTCCTCGGTCGTCGAGGGCAGCAGCTGGCCGGTGAATACGAACAGTCCTCCGTCGACGTCGCCGGTGATGTAGGCGTTCACGCCGGAGAACAGCTTCTTTCCCTTTATGAGCCGTTCGCAGAGTCTTGCCGAGTCGCCTCCGGCCAGCAGGTCCGAGGTCATGTCGCCGGCGTAGAAGTCGGGCGACAGCCGGTCGCCCATGTGGTAGGCTATGGCTATCGAGGTGGCCGGAACGTCGCGTTCCACCGTCTGATGCCGTGCTGCGCTCTGTTCGGGTTCGGGCGGCAGCGGGGCGGGGGTGATTCCCCTGTCGACTATGGCCCCGAACCATTTGTCGGCCAGCGAGAATACCTCGTCGGCGTCGATGTCGCCCGACACCGACAGAATGGCGTTCGACGGGTGATAGAACCGGCGGTAGAAATCGCGCACCTCGTCGATCGTGGCGGCCTCTATGTGGTCGGGCGTAAGCCCTATCGTGGCCCAGCGGTAGGGGTGGCTTTTGTAAGCGAGCGCCCGCAGCAGCATGTTCATGTCGCCGTAGGGCTGGTTCAGATAACGTTGGCGGAACTCCTCGATCACCACCCGTTTCTCCACCTCGCATGCCTCGGCCGAAAGGTCGAGTCCCGTCATCCGGTCGCTTTCGAGCCACAGCGCCGTTTCGACGTTGACGCATGGCAGCGTGATGTAGAAATCGGTGTAGTCGTTGTTGGTGAATGCGTTGTTCTCGCCGCATGCCATCTGCACGGGCGTGTCGAAATCGGGCACCTCGCGTGTGCCTCTGAACATCAGATGTTCGAACAGATGCGCGAAGCCCGTGCGCGACGGATCCTCGTTGCGCGCCCCGACCTTGTACAGGATGTTTACGGCTGCCATGCGCGACGATCGGTCGCGGTTGGCCACTACTGTCAGCCCGTTTGCGAGCCTTGTCTTGCGGTATTCGATCATAGTAACTCTCCGCCCGCATGCGGCGTGCGGCGACTGCAAAAATATGTAATTTTTCGCTAACGGGAACAATGTCCCCGACATTCGCCTGCGGTTTGCGCGGCATGTTCCGGCCGAAGGTGCGCCCCGTGGCTTACAAATGTCATTGCACGTGTGCCTTGTGGGCTGGTTTATAATACATTAAGCCGGATGAACCGTGAACGGTCTGTTTGTTAAAATATTAACACTGAAAAATCTATGAAATCACGTCGGAATTTTATAACTTTGCCGCACCTTGAGGATTTACCGTATCCTCTCCGGGTGCGAACGATAATTCACACGAAAATTCATAAAATACACAAAATTACTGTTTTAGTATGTCAGAGAAGAAATTTATCACGTGTGACGGTAATTATGCGGCGGCTCACATAGCCTACAAGTTTTCGGAGGTTGCCGCCATTTACCCCATCACACCTTCATCGACGATGGCCGAGCTGGTCGACGAATGGGCCGCTCAGGGTCAGAAAAACATGTTCGGCGAGACCGTAAAGGTTGTCGAGATGCAGTCGGAGGCCGGTGCCGCCGGTGCCGTTCACGGTTCGCTGCAGAGCGGCGCCCTGACCTCGACGTTCACCGCGTCGCAGGGTC
>CAZFIN010000102.1:0-5982 GCA_964519525.1 uncultured Alistipes sp.
ATATCATCGTCTGCTCGGCCATGTCGCTCTTGTCGGTGAAATGTATCTTGCAGTCGCGCAGCTTGCGGTTGTTGACGGCCACTTTCTTGGCCGTCTCGCGCGCCTTCTTCTGTATGCCGGAGATGGCCTTGCGCTCCTTCTCATTCTCCACGATCTTCTTTTGCAGCGCCTGCGCCGTTTCGGGATGTTTGTGCAGGTAGTTGTCGAGATTGACCGACAGGAAATCGCCGACGAACTGCTGCATCGACACGCCCGGAGCCACCTCCTTCGAGCCGAGGCGTATCTTGGTCTGCGACTCGAACACAGGATCGTTCATGCGAACCGACACCGCAGCGATGATCGAGGAGCGGACGTCCGAGGGATCGTAATCCTTCTTGAAGAACTCCTTCACGACCTTGGCCACCGAAGCGCGGAACGCCGCCTGATGGGTACCGCCCTGCGGAGTGTACTGGCCGTTGACGAACGAGAAGTAGCTCTCGCCGTAACCCGTGCCGTGGGTAATGACGACATCAATGTCGTCGCCCGAGATGTAGACGGGCGGATAGAGCGGCTCCTCCGACAGATTGTCGTTCACCAGATCGAGCAGACCGTTCTTCGAGACGTATTCGCGGCCGTTGAGTATGATCTTAAGTCCGAGATTCAAGTAGGTGTAGTTGCGCACAAGCTGCTCGACATAATCCATGTTGTATTCGTAATGGCCGAAGATCTCCTCGTCGACACGGAACCGGATCATGGTTCCGTTGCGCTCGGCCACACCGCTCTCCCACCGGTCGGAAAGTTCGAGGCCCTGTGCGAAGGTGACGGTATGCGCCTCGCCGTCGCGCACCGAACGCGCGGTGAATTCGCTCGAAAGCATGTTCACCGCCTTCACGCCCACACCGTTAAGACCTACCGTCTTCTTGAACGCCTCGCCCGAATACTTGCCGCCGGTGTTCATCTGGCTCACCGCCGCCGACAGCGACTTGAGGGGTATGCCGCGGCCGTAGTCGCGAACGGTCACCACATTGTCCTCGATGGTGATCTCGACACGGTCGCCCGCTCCCATGATGAACTCGTCGATGGAGTTGTCGACCGTCTCCTTTATAAGCACATAAATACCGTCGTCGGGTTGCGATCCGTCGCCCAGCTTGCCGATATACATACCCGGACGCAGACGCAGATGCTCGCGCGGCGAGAGGGTCTTGATGGCATCGTCGTCGTAGGCCACCGGATTGGTTTTATTTTTCAAATCACTCATATCTCAATTTTAATATCGGCCGCACGGTTATTTTCCTGCGGCAATTCCGGCCCTCAGGTCGGCCAGCGCCCCGATCATCTCGCCGCGCACGGCCTCGGCCATCTCCTTCACGTCGGTGGCGGCGACCTTCTCGGCCGGTACGGGCGGAAGGACCCGTATGCCTATGCGGTTGGTCCAGTTCATGCGCCACCCTTTCAAGGTATTGCCGGTACCGGTCATGACGACGGGCAGGATGTCGACACCCGCCTCCTTGGCCAGATTGAACGCACCCATCTTGAAACGGTGTATCTCGCCGTTCTTCGAACGCGTGCCCTCGGGGAAAATGGCGACGCTCGCCCCGCGCGAAAGCCACAGCTTGCCCTCGCGGACGACCTTGGCCATGGCTGCGGCGGCGCTGCCGCGTTCGATGGGGATGTCGCCGTGAATGAGCAGCATGGGACCGAAGAACGGCAGGCGGAACACCTCGCGCTTGGAAACCCAGCGGAAATTGAGGGGAATCTTGTAGGCGGCGATTATGTCGACGCTCGACGTATGGTTCATCACGATGACATAGGGCCGGCTGCGGTCGATGTTCTCCAGCCCGTCGATCGTGCGGCGCATGCGGGGAGGCATGCCGAAGAACACCCACGTCATGTAGCGCGAGATCTCGTGCACCCACAGGCGGCTCTTGTCGAACGGGTAGGTAAGGGCGAGAACGACAAGCGAAACGAGACACCACACGGTAGTGTGGACGACGGTAAAAATATAGTAGAGAACAGTCAGCATAATCCGGACAATGGTTAAGGTAAACAATCCTGCAAATTTACTCTTTTTTGCGTCGAACGCCAAAAATAGAGGAAATATTTTCGGGATTTTCGAACGCGGATCGTCCGTTGCGTCCGCAGCGGCGGCACAGTATTCGTCCGGCCGGGCCTATTGGTCGGGGAACGGCCGGACCGTACGATTTTTCAGTGCCGATTATATTGCTTATATTTGCGATGATATACGTACCGGACTTGCAAATGCGGCCCGGCCGCGCCCGAACCGGCATACGACAGCGGAAACAGACCCAGGAAACCGGAATAGTGCAAACGCTGTATTACAGGTGCCGTAAACTTCGACTATATTGCAGATTATGAAAATACTAAGACACAAGCATGTAATCGGTGTTGCAATCACCCTTTTGATTGCAGCGGCCAGAGGTGCCGGAGGGTTGATCCTGTTGACCGATTATTCCGACTCTAATAAATTGGTCGCCGGAATTATCCTTGCGGTCGTTTCCATGTGGTTGTTCATCGCATCAATTATGTTCCTGACAACCCGTTCGAATACGTCCCGCTACGGCCTGATCGGAGGAGTTGTCGCATTTTGGATCGGAGGTATTATAAACGGCTTCCTTCTGTTCGGTTGTCCGCAATCGAGCGGTCAAACAATCAATCTTGCGGTCGCGGTAATCGCCGTCATTTTTCTATATCCGCCGAAAAATAGGTAACTGCATATCCCGAGGTTTTATCATGGTTGCCGAAAACGATATCGAAAAAACCAAACTTTGACACTCCGCCAAAGCGTTTTTTCAAAAATCCGCCTTAACTTTGCAATTGCTGCCGGATACTGCAACATCCGCAACATGCAGACGCGGAACCGGCCGCGGCCGACTTGAAAACCTTAAAATTAATTATACAAATGTCATTATTCCCAGTCTTTATGTCATTCTTCTCGATCTTCGGCGGCGGAAACACCCCGTCCTACCCCACCGACACCATACCTGCGCCGGACGGAGGCGAGGTAAAGTTCACCTTTTTCAAGCATGCCTCGCTGTGCATCGAGGCCGGCGGCCGGCACATCTATGTGGATCCCGTCAGCCAGTATGCCGAATACGCCCGTCTGCCGAAGGCCGACATAGTGCTGATAACGCATTCGCATTACGACCATCTGGACCGCGCCGCGACTGACGACATAACCACGCGCAACAGCATCGTCGTATGCGACCGCACATCGGCCGAGACATTCGACGGCGAGTGCATCACGATGACGCCGGGCAGCACGGCACGTCCGGCGGAGGGTATCGCGATCGAGGCGGTGGCGGCATACAACACTTCGGAAGGCCACACGGGATTCCATCCGAAGGCACGTGAGGACTGCGGATACATCGTAACACTCGGCGGAGGTCTGCGCATATACATAGCCGGCGACACCGAGCCTACGCCCGAGATGCTGGCGCTGCGCGACATAGATGTGGCGTTCCTGCCGGTGAACCAGCCCTACACCATGACCGTGGATCAGGCCGTGGAGGCCGTGAAGACGATCCGCCCGCGGATATTCTACCCCTACCACTACGGCGAGGTGGAGGACAAGACCGACATCGGACGGCTGAAACGCGAATTGCAGGATGTGACCGACATCAGGGTGTTCCCGATGGAATAACACCTTCAGGAATCGCATCCGCCGGCGACACGGAAAACGGTGTCGGTCGGTCCGAATAACCGGACGGCCGACACCGTTTGTCAATTAAGGAGATGCGGGCTTGCTGTCGCCCGGAGCGGATTACTTATTCTCGGCGTCAGATTTCTTGTATATGCAATACTCGACGATGAACGCGACGATAAGACCGAGTCCGCCGAGTCCCAGCATGCTGCCTCCGATAATCATATCGCTCCAATAACTATCGTTACGATAAATGTACGTATTCAGCACAAAGCCGAGTACGAGACCGAGACCGATAAAGAACATAAGACAGCCGATGCGCAGCGACCACGATGCGGGATAGGACATACGCAAGGATTCCGACCGTACGAAGCCACCGATATTGATACCCATGCGGAGTTGTTTGACGTATTCGATCATAGTGTCGGGTGTGATCCTCTCGACTATCATCAGGCGCTCCTTGCGGCAGATGAGGAGTTCGAAGAACTTGTAGATGAAAAATGCGACCAGCCCTACGGTCAACGGGACAACGATAAAATTCATAACAGTTAAATTTTAAGTTTTATTTTTAATTAATTCGGTTACGCACTTTGCAAAGCGGCCTGAACTGTCCGGCGCTTTCGATATGTTAGACGCAGGTTCGGGAAAAAGGTTACACGAAAAGACCGGCAACATGATTTCGGGCCGTTAAACATTTCAGGTCAGCTGTAACCTTTCGGCACTTGCGACGTCTAAACATACAGCCATGCAAACGAAAGAGACCGAACTGATAAGAAGAATCGCCGCAGGCGACACCGAAGCGTTCGCCACGCTGACCGACCGCTACGCGCGTTCGGTGTATGCGCTCGTGGCGCGCATAGCGGGTTCGGCCGAAGACGCCGAGGAACTGACGCAGGATGTGTTCATGAAGGTGTTCGGCAAGCTCCGCCAGTTCGACGGCCGCAGCTCTTTCTCGACATGGCTCTACCGCATAGCCTGCAACACGGCGCTTTCGCACGCAAGGCGCAAACGCCGGTCCGCATGCCCCCTCGACGAAAGGCGCGTGGCAGCGGTACCCGACGACGAGGCCGACAGGCTGGAGGAGATGGTGGCACGCGAGAGAGCGCTGGAAGCACTCTCTCGGGCCGTGGAGTCGCTCGATGCCGAGGACCGCGCGTTAGTAACGCTGTTCTACTACGAGGAGCGTCCGGCCGTAGAGTGCGCCTCGATAATGGGAATAACCGAAGGAAATGCGAAGGTGCGGCTGCACAGAGCGAGAAAAAAATTATATTTGCTTGTGAAAAACGAATTGTATGGAGAATAGGGACAATATGATACGCCGGGCAATGATGCTGTCGGCACAGCCGGAACCGCCGGCCGGTTTCACCGAAAGGCTGACGAAGCGCGTCAGACGGCGCATGAGAATACGCAGGATAGCCGAAACCGCAGCATACACCGTTTCTGGAATCGCCAGTTTCGCGGCAGTGGCCGCAGCCTGCGTATGGATCATGTCGGAATACGCCGGTATGGAACTGCACTGGCCCGAATTTCCGGACACGACATACTTTACGTCAATGACACTGCCTAAAATGCCCGAGTTGCCGGCGTTCAGCCGCGAAGAACTGTCGCACTTCAAGGCGTGGGGATTCATAGCCGCGGCCGCGGTACTGCTCCAGCTGTGCGACACGGTAATACGCCGGAAAGTGATGCGAAAAATCCGTCAGGCGTAACAGAGAATCATATACTTCAATGTACCATCGGTGCAATGTCGCAAAAACATCCCCGACCGTCGTTCATTCGCGGCCTCCGGGCCGCGTTTACAAATTCGGCCCTCCCCTAAATCCCCTCCTTGGAGGGGACTTCGGTCGCTCCGCTCCTGATTAGGTACATTAAAATGTATATAATCCGATGACATCGGTCATGCGATGCCGATGATTATTCGAGACAACTCCTACTCCACATAAAGCACCAGCCCCTTGAGATACTCGCCCTCGGGGTGGTAGATGTTGATGGGGTGGTCGGCCGGCTGGGTAAGCTGATGAAGTATGCGCACTTTGCGGCCCGCGATAGCCGCCGCCGAGAACACCGTGGTGCGGAACAGCTCCTTCGACACGGCCTGCGAGCACGAGAATGTGAAGAGTATGCCGCCGCTTTTGATCTGCGCCAGCGCGCGGGCGTTTATGCGTTTGTAGCCCTGCATGGCATTGCCCAGCACCTTATGATGTTTGGCGAATGCAGGCGGGTCGAGAATGATGAGATCGTATTTGTCGCCGATGTGTTTCAGATACTCCACGGCATCGGCTGCGACGGCATCGTGACGCACGCCGTCGCCGAAGTTGAGCCGCATGTTCTCGTCGGCCAGC
>CAZFIN010000103.1:0-5873 GCA_964519525.1 uncultured Alistipes sp.
ATGGGGCGCACGCTCGTAGGGCAGGTCGAACGAGTGGTCGAGCTCCTCGGTGGTAAGCGTGGTGTTGGGCGGGGTGACGACCACATAGCGGTCGCCCACCGGTTCGACGAGTGTGGTTTCGGGTTCCATCATGTTGCTCAGCGTCTCCTCCGCCACGAAGTTGCGCCCGAAAGCGCGACGGTCGCGCAGACACTCCTCGTAGGAGGCCAGACGCAGGGTGCGTTGCGGATCGAGACGGTCGACGTAATCGCGGCCGGCGAGGAAAGCGACCTGACGGATGTTGCGCAGCAGCTTGGCGTTGAAGCCGTTGCGCAAGGCCCGCGCGACCTGCTGCACTACCCTCTCGCCCATGCCGTACATGAGCAGATCGGCGCCGCTGTCGACAAGGACCGACGGCTTGAGCGAGTCGCTCCAGTAGTCGTAGTGCGTAAGGCGCCGGAGCGAGGCCTCGATGCCGCCCGCGACAACGGGCACATGCGGGAACAGCCGCTTGAGTATGCGCGAGTAGACGGTGACGGCGTAATCGGGCCGGAAACCGGCCTTGCCGCCCGCCGTGTAGGCGTCGTTGCTGCGCAGACGAATGTTGGCCGTGTAGTGGTTGACCATGGAGTCCATCGACCCGGCCGTGACGCCGAAAAAGAGCCGCGGCGCACCCAGCTTGGTGAAGTCGCGCAGGTCGTCGCGCCAGTTTGGCTGCGGAACGATGGCCACGCGGTAGCCCTCGGCTTCGAGCAGACGGCCCACCACGGCCGCGCCGAACGAGGGGTGGTCGATGTAGGCGTCACCCGTGAAGAGGATCACGTCGATGTAATCCCAGCCCAAGGCTCGCACCTCCTTTATGGTAGTAGGCAAAAACATGGTGTGTTCGGTTTGAGGATGTTCGCCGGCGTCACTCGCCGTCGGCGCCGCGCGCGGCGACATAGCTGTCCCACTTGGCGATCACGGCACGCAGGTCGTCGGGAAGCTCGCTGTCGAACATCACGTCGCGGCCCGTCGAGGGGTGGACGAAGCCCAGCGAGCGGGCATGAAGCGCCTGACGCGGCAGCAGGGTGAAGCAGTTCTCGATGAACTGACGGTATTTGCTGAAGGTGGTTCCCTTCAGTATGCGGTCACCGCCGTAGCGCGCGTCATTGAACAGCGGGTGCCCCTGCCACGCCATATGCACGCGGATCTGGTGGGTGCGGCCCGTCTCGAGACGGCACTCGACCAGCGTGACATAGCCGTAACGTTTCAGCACACGGTAGTGCGTGACGGCATGTTTGCCGTCCGAGCCGTCGGCGAACACGTACATCTGCAACCTGTCGCGCGGACTGCGGCCTATGTTGCCCGTGATGGTGCCCTCGTCGTCGGGAAAATCGCCCCACACCAGCGCCACATAACGGCGGTGGATGGTGTGGTCGAAGAACTGTTTGGCCAGCCGCGCGTGGGCGCGTTCGTTCTTGGCGATCACCAGCAGTCCCGATGTATCCTTGTCGATGCGGTGCACGAGTCCGGCGCGCATGTCGCCCTCCTGAAACATCGGCAGGTCGCGCAGATGATAGGTCAGCGCGTTGACCAGCGTGCCGCTGTAATTGCCGCACCCGGGATGCACCACCATGCCGGCGGCCTTGTCGACGATGATTATGTCGCCGTCCTCGTATACGATGTCGAGAGGTATGTTCTCGGGAATGATCTCCACCTCACGCTTGGGGTAAGGCATGACGAGCGTTATGCGGTCCAGCGGCTTCACCTTGTAACTCGACTTGGCCGCCACGCCGTTCACCAGTATGTTGCCGTTGTCGGCCGCCGTCTGTATGCGGTTACGCGAACAGTGCTCCATGCGGTCGACCAGAAACTTGTCGAGCCTGAGCATCGACTGCCCGCGGTCGACCGTGATGGCGAAATGCTCGTACAGTTCGTCGGCCGCATCGCCCTCGACCTCATCGACCGGTTCGTCGGCAACGGCCGCACCGCAGGCGGACATATCCGCCGCAGCCACGGTCGCCGGGATTTCAGGCTGTTTATCTTCTGCTATCATAACGCACGCTAAAAAAATTCGTCCTCGTCAGTCGCGGCGACACCCTCATGCGCCGCCCCGCTCTGCTGCAATGCGCGCACTATGCCGTCGCGGTCGGCCTGCTCCAGCGAATCGGCACGCTCGCGCTCCTCGCGCAGACGCTGCTCGGCAAGCTCCTTAGCCATCTTGTCCGACGCCTTGCTGTTCTTCTCGATCAGCGTCTCGTCGAGCGTGAGCCACAGATCGACAGTGGCCCCGAGCCGCACGCCGGCATTGTGTCCGACCGACTGGCGGTAGACGCGCGCATCCTTCTGCTCCAGCAGATCAACCCCCTCGTCGAATGTCACCTTGCCCACGTTCAGCCCCTGCTCCCACAGCCGGCTTTTGGCCGTCTGCAGGCTGTGGCCTATGGTCTTGGGCACTATCGTCGAGTTCTTCTCGGGCTCGACACCCACTTTCAGTACCACGCCGGAACCCATCTCGATCTCCACCTGCGAGTTTTGGCCGATCTCGCGGTCGCCGGCATACTCGGCGAGCACATAGTTGGTGGCAATATCCTCCTCGTATACGAGTCGTTCGATACCGAGTCCCGCAACCTCGAGCATGTTCTTCGCCTGACGCAGCGAGCGGCCGGCGACGTAGGGCACCTTCACCATCTTCTGCCGGAACGAGTTGATGGTGACATACACCTTGCGTCCCGCCTTCACTTCGACCCCGCCCTTGGGCAGCTGGTCGAGCACGATGCCTCCCTCGTAGACCGGTACGAACAACGAGTCGTTGACGATTATCTCAAGTCCGTCGTTCTTGGCGGCACGCTGCGCCTCGGCTATCTTCACGCCCATGAAATCGGGTACGGTACGGTGTGTGCCGTGACGCGTTATGAACATCATGAGCAGACTCGACACTACCATTATCGCCATCAGCGTCAGCACTATGAGCAGAGCATGACAAGCCAGCGGCGAGCGGCGCAGCCGGTCGATCCAAACGCCCGCGCCGCCGCTTCCACGCGTCGTGCGACGCTTCGCATTGCTTTTTCCGTTCTCCATTGTATTAGGGGTTAAATCCGTTCTATTTCATTGTAAAGCGTATCGCGCTCCACGGCGCGGAATCCCGCGCGGGCCACCATGTCGCGCATCTGATCCACACTCATGCGCGGGCGCGCATCGTCGGCGCCGGCCATGGAGTAGATCCTGGTGGAGTCGTCGATGGTGCCGTCGATGTCGTCGGCACCGAACGCCAGAGCCATCTCGGTGGTCTGCCGCCCGTACATCACCCAGTAGGCCTTTATGTGCGGCACGTTGTCGAGCACGAGGCGGCTCATGGCCAGCGTACGCAGGTCGTCGGTTACGGCCACCTCGCCGATCTCCGACATCGAATTGCCGTAATTGCGGTACTTGAGCGGAATGAAGGCGTTAAGGCCGCCCGTATCATCCTGCAACTCACGCAGACGCAGCAGATGGTCGACACGGTGTTCGATCTGTTCCACATGACCGTAAAGCATCGTGGCATTGCTCTTTATGCCGAGCCTGTGTGCGGTGCGGTGCACGTCGAACCACTCGGCCGTGGATCCCTTGTCGGGACATATGCAGGCGCGTATGCGCTCGTCGAATATCTCGGCGCCGCCGCCGGGAATGGCATCCATGCCCGCGTCGATGAGCAGCCGCAGTCCCCCGGCGGTAGAAAGCCCCGCCTTGCGGATCATGTACGAAAGCTCGATGGCCGTGAAAGCCTTGACCGCCGCCGTAGGCAGAATGGCCTTGACGCGCCGGATCATGTCGCAATAATAATATATGTCGTGCTCGGGATGCACGCCGCCCACGATGTGCACCTCCGTTACGCCGCTTCCCGCATAGCCGCGCACCTTCTCCTCGATCTGCTCCATCGTCATGTCCCACGCCTCGGGGCTGCCCTTGGGGCGGCGATAGGAGCAGAACCTGCAGTTGAAGACGCACAGGTTGGTCGGCTCGATATGGAAATTGCGGTTGTAATAGACCTTGTCGCCGCTCACGGCGCGCTTGCGTCCGACGGCCAGCGCACCCAGACTCCACAGAGGGGCATCGCGCCACAGCACGAGCGCATCCTCGGCCGAGAGCCGGCAGCCCGCCTCAGTGCGGGCGGCTATGTCATGCCAGTTTTTCATTTATTTAGGTGCTTTACGATAGAGATAAACCGCGATGACGGCGAAGATGATGTTGGGCATCCACACCGCCAGTCCCACGGGCAGCGATCCGCTCTTGGCGAACTCCTCGAACACGCGGTTGAACATGATGTAGGAGAAACACAGCGCGATGCCTATTCCTATGTGCAGGCCCGTGCCGCCGCGCACCTTGCGCGACGAGAGCGACACGCCGATGAGCGTCAGTATGAACGTGGCCATGGGATAGGCGAAACGGCTGTGGCGCTGCACTTCGAGAATGTTTATCGAATCGGAGCCTTTGGACCTCTGCTGCTCGATGAAACGGTTCAGTTCGCCGATCTTCATCGTGGTGGCCATCTTGTCCACGCGGCCCAGCTCCCGCACATCGAGATTGATGACGGTATCCAGATCGCGCAGCTGCTCGAATGTCTCGGCACCCTCGCCGTCGACACGGCGGACGATATAGCGCTGGGCTTTCCAGCGCCCCGTTTCGGTATCGACGCTAACGTCCGAGGCCTCAAGCGACTCGGCTATCATGGATCCGTCGTAACGCTCCATAACGAAATAGGCCGCGCGGTTGGTACGGTTGAAACCGCGCACGTAGACGAACGTGCCGGGTTCGATCTGGCGGTAGATGTGACGGTCGTACTGCGCATGCTGCTCCTTGCGGAAATACTTCTGCTTGAACTCGACGCAGCTTATCTGCGACTGCGGGATGACCCACAGATTGAGCGACAGCGACAGCGCCATGATGGCCAGCGCACCGAGGAAGTAGGGCCACATCAGGCGGCGGAAACTCATGCCGCCCGAGAGCATTGCGATGATCTCGGTCTGGTAGGCCATCTTCGAGGTGAAGAATATGACGGATATGAATGTGAAAAGACCGCTGAACTGGTTGACGAAATCGGGAATGAAGTTGATGTAGTAGTCCAGAAACACGGCGGACATGGGCGCCTTCATCTCGGTGAAGTCGTCCACGTGCTCGGCATAGTCGAACACCACCAGAATGATGGAGATCATGGCTATGGCGAAGATATAGGTACCCAGAAACTTGACCAGAATGTAGCGGTCGAGTATCTTGCACCCGGGGAACGATATTTTTACTCTCTCCTTCATCCGTAAGCGATTATTACAGCCGGCGGCCCAGCTTGGCCGTCATCATGTTTTTCCATTCGGCGTAGTCGCCCGCAACGATATGGCGGCGGGCCTCGCCCACCAGCCACAGGTAGAACGCCACGTTATGCAGCGAGGCGATCTGCGCGCCGAGCATCTCGCCGCTGACCACCAGATGGTGGACGTAGGCCTTCGAGTACTGGCTGTCCACGAAACTCGTGCCGCACGGATCCAGAGGCGAGAAATCGTCCTCCCACTTCTTGTTGCGCAGGTTGATCGTGCCCTCGCTCGTAAATATCTGGCCGTTGCGGCCGTTGCGCGTGGGCATCACGCAGTCGAACATGTCCACTCCGCGGTCGATGCCTTCGAGTATGTTCGTCGGCGTGCCCACACCCATCAGGTAACGCGGACGGTCCTCGGGCAGCACGGCGTTCACCACCTCGATCATGGCATACATCACCTCGGTAGGCTCGCCCACGGCCAGACCGCCGATGGCATAGCCGTCGGCATCGTACTGCTTCACATTCTCGGCCGCCTTGGCGCGCAGGTCGGGATAGGCGCAGCCCTGCACGATGGGGAACAGCGACTGCGAATGGCCGTACTTGGGCGATGTCTGCGCGAAGCGGT
>CAZFIN010000104.1:0-5833 GCA_964519525.1 uncultured Alistipes sp.
ACAAATATTCAATTACTTATTTGAATCACCAGCAGCAAATTTTTGCATCATTACCCATAAAATAACTCCCTCGAAAAAGGCCCCTCGCAGCAGGGGCCTTTAACATTCATATTTCAACAAAGGTAACAACGCATCAAGCCGTTCGGCATCGCTTTCTTAAAACTACCTCGCGCCGCGCCCGTCGCACACCAGCAGCGACGAATCGCCGTAGGACAGGAAACGGAACCCGTTGTCGAGGGCATGGCGGTAGATTCTGCGCCAGTCGTCGCCCACGTAGGCCGACACCAGCAGCAACAACGTCGACTTGGGTTGGTGAAAATTGGTTATTATGCGCCTCACCACGCGGAAACGGAATCCGAGCGGCGTAATCATTATCTGCGTTGCGGCCTTCAGCTGGTCGAGACCCTCGCGGCGCATGTAGGCCGCGACGTCCTCCAGCGCCTCGCGGCCCGAATAATCATCGGGCAGACCGTAACACTCCCACTGCCCTATCGTGCGCGCGCAGTCGGGATCGCCGCCGCAGCGTATGCGCCACCCCAGAGCCGGCAGCGACTCCAGCGTGCGCACCGACGTGGTGCCGACGGCCGTCACTTCGCCGTAGTGCTCAAGCAGGGCCGACAGGGTCGACAGCCGCACCTCGAAATGCTCGGTGTGCATGGGATGCTGCGCGGCGTCGTCGCTCTTCACTGGCAGGAAAGTCCCCGCGCCGACGTGCAGCGTCACCTCGTCGAACGCGAATCCGTCGGCCCGCATGCTGGCGATGAGCTCGTCGGTAAAGTGCAGGCCGGCCGTAGGTGCGGCCACCGAACCTTCGAACTTGGAATATACGGTCTGGTACCGCGTGAGGTCGACCTCCTCGCTGTCGCGGTTCAGATATGGCGGAATGGGTATGCGTCCCAGATATTCGAGCAGCTGGCCGAACGTCATGTCGGCATCCCACGCAAAACGCACGATGTGTTCGCGCTCGCCCCGCTCGACGATCTCGGCGCAAAGACGGCACGGCCGTCCCCCGCAGTCGAAATCCACGCTCACGAAGCCCTCCTTCCACTTTTTCAGGTTACCCACGATGCAGCTCCACTCGCACCGGCCGCGCACCGCGAAGGCCCGCTCGTAATCGGCCGGAGCGTGAGGCTCCAGACAGAACACCTCGATGCGCGCGCCCGAAGGCTTGTGCAGGATGATGCGCGCGCGTATCACTTTCGTGTTGTTGAAGACGAGAAGCGAATGCGGCGGCAGCTCGCGCGCGAGGTCGCGGAAACGGCTCTCCGCAATCGCGCCGTTGCGGTAGACGAGCAGTTTGGAATCGCTGCGCCCTGCAAGCGGGAACTTGGCTATGCGCCCGTCGGGCAGATGGTAATCGAAATCGTTGATATCAATATGACGTTCCATAATTCACGAAAAAACTCCGCAAAAGTAACAATAAAGGATCACATGCCATCGCGGGGCGCGAAGATTTTCGGCGGCGGCAGCGGCCCGGCCGTCACATCGAGGTGTAATCGCGCACCTTGTAACGCGACGGCGATATGCCCACTCGCTGCTTGAAATACTTGCCGAAGAACGACTGCGACACGAAGTTGAGCCGGTTCGCCACCTCATGAATGCTCAGGCCCGACTGCGTGAGCAGCGACTTGGCGCGGTGTATCACGGCGTCCTCGATGATCTTCGACGCATTGCGGCCCGTCTTGCGCTTGCATATCAGCGAAAGGTACTTCGGCGTTATGTTCAGCTTGGCGGCATAGTGCTCCACGCTGCGCTCGCGCTCGCACTCGGCGCCGAGCGTCATGAAGAACGAGGTCAGCAGTTCGTCGGTGCGGCTGCGCCTCTCGCCGCAGCCGGCCGGACCGGCAGCTATGATGGATACCAGCGTGTAGAAGAATGCCGAGAACAGCGACGACACGATCCTGTCGCCATAAAGATCGTCGACGCCCGCATTCGAGGCGTCGCCGAGCATGGACACCATGCGGTGCAGCCGCTCCGCCGATCCGGCGTCGACCGTCACGCACGGACGCATGCCGAACATCATGTAGGTCGACATGAAATCGGACGTATCGACATTTATGCTGTCGAGAAACTCACGCGAGTAGGTCACAAGATAGCCCATGCACGCCTTGCTGCACCGGAACGACTCGACAAGCGAGTCCTCGCGCAAAAGGAAAATGGAATTCGGGCGCATCTCGTACTGCCGGCCGTTTATCACGGTCTTGACAGTTCCGTTGCAGACAACGCCTATCGTTATGCCGTCTATGACCCGGGGCGGGCCTTCAAGCGACTGAAATCTCACCATCGGCGACAAAACCAGCTTATCGGACGCGAATCCGCAACCTGAAAAAGACTTTCGGATTCTGGATACCGAAACCCTGTGAACTCCCTCACTAACGCTCTTTCTCTCCATATATTCATTGTAGGTTTAGATCATTGCTCGCCCCCGGCGCCCCCTCCGTTCAGCCCGTTCAGCCTGCCCGGTAGCCCGGCTGCCGGCGTCGCCGCGCCTCATGCGGCACGCAGCCGGTACGCGTATCATGCCGGCCGGTCGGCGCTGCGGTCGCACGGACAGATCACGTTAAGATCGCCCGCCAGACACTTCAGCCTCATGGGAAACTCGCCGCCGCGCTGGCCGTCCACATCGGTATCCTCGCTGATCGTGGTGGTGAGCGTAAGCGTTCCCGTGCGAAGGAACTTCACGGCACCGGTCTTTATCCCCAGCACGTAAAGCAGCATGTCGCACGCCGACACGATCAGGTTGCGCTTGCGCAGGAACAGGCAGTCGAAGACTCCGTCGCGCAGGCTCGACTTGCGGGCCAGAGGCACCCGCCCCGCCGTCTCGCCGTTGAACACCAGCCCCATCAGCGTCTGATACTCGAACGTCTCGCTGTCGGTGGCTATCGTGAGCGGTATGCTGTGCAGGTTGCGCAGGTCCTTCATGCCGGCCACCAGATATGCCAGCCGGCCTATGCGGTGCTTCAGCCCCTCGGGCGTGTGCTGCGAGGTGGTGGTGAAGATGCCGAAACTGAAGATGTTGACGAAATATATATCGTTCTCGCGGCCGCGGCCTATCTGCTCCACCTTGCCGCAGTCGATCTGCTCGACCGTTCCGCCCGCTATCTGCCGCGCCGCTTTCATTATGTTGCGCGACATGCCCAGCGCACCGGCGAAATCGTTGGCCGTTCCTGCGGGTATGACCCCGAGCGTAAGCGACAGATCCTTGCGCTTCATGGCATTGACCACGTAATTAAACGTTCCGTCGCCGCCGGCCACCACGGCCAGCTCGACATCCTCCTCGCCGTCGAACGGGTTCATGCCGAACTCTATCAGCTTCGGTTTCATGTCATAGCCCGCCTCGCGGAAAACGGCCAGAATGCGACCGACATTGCGGCCGATCTTGCCACGTCCCGCCTGCGTATTATATAACAAAACTGCTTTTCTCATAAACAAATCATCAAACCTTTCATCTGCCTCACCGGCGAATCAAATGGCATGAATCCGGTCGGCATTTTTCAGCGCCGGCTTCAAGGCCCCCGAACAGTAGATCTCGTAACCGCCGTCGGAAGCCGCCGTTATGAAATAGACCATCACGCCCTCGCCCGCCAGCTCGCGAGCCTTCTCCACGGCCCGTTCCCGGCCCAGCGCCATGAACATGGTGCCGTAGGCATCGGCCTCGGCGCACGAAGGCGCCACGACAGTGGCCGACAGCATGTCGGTGACGGCGCTCAGACCCGTGCGCGGGTCGATCGTGTGGGCCACCTTGCGGCCGTCGCCGTCCACATAATAGCGCCGGTAGTTGCCCGACGTGGCCATGGCGCAGTCCGTAAGCGAGATCACCTGCTGCACGTATCCGCCCGGGATGTCGTTGCCGTCGAACGGAGTCTCCACTCCCACGCGCCACGCGCCGCCCTTCGGATTGCGGCCGCGGCACCGCACCTCGCCGCCTATGTCGACCAGATAGTCGTCTATGCCCATCTCCTCCAGCGCCCGGGCCGCCATGTCGACCACATAGCCTTTGGCTATGGAGTTGAAGTCCAGCTGCACGCGCGGATCGGCCTTCACTATGCGGCCGTTCTCGACGCGCACCTTGTCTATCCCCACGAACTGCATCAGCGAATCGACGTTCACCTTCAGCGAGCGGTCCCTGCCGGCGAATCCGTAGGCCTCCACCAGAGGCTTCACCGTAACGTCGTAGGCTCCGTCGCTCACGGCGCCGATGCGTGCGGCCAGCTCCAGATTGAATATTATGTGACGGTCCAGACTGTCGGTCTCGCCCCGGTTCACGCGGCTGAGCAGCGAGCTGTCGTCGAAAATCGACATCGACCGCTTGGCCTCGGCGTCGATCGTCCGCATGCGTTGGTAAATCTCCGACGCAGGGCGCGACGTGCGTGCGCTCACATGCATGAAAGTGCCGAGCATCTCGCCGTCGGCGTCGACATAGACGGATTCCGCCTCGCGGCAACCCGCGGCAAACACCGAAGCGCAAATGCACAACAGCGGCCACAAACCTCCTAACCTCATAGCGTTCATTAAAATCGCCCGGACCGCGCGGCCGGCGGGCCGTCGATGCGCCCGCCATCCGCCGACCGGCATTATTGCGCAAATATACATAAATTTAGCTAAAAATCGACAAAGCCGCCGAAAAACGGGATGCCGCTCCCGAAAAATCATCTTTTTTTGACATTAAAATATTTGTATCTGAACTAAATTCGAAGTAATTTTGCCGCACGCTCTGGCGTAATTCACGGTAAGGGGAATGCGTCGTAGAGTGGAACCCGGGCCACGACCGCTCTGGAAAGAACGCGGCGCGGACCCACAAAACACAAAATCTTATGGCTTATTTAACAGCAGAGAAAAAGCAAGAGCTTTTCGGCAAGTACGGCAAGTCTAACACCGATACCGGTTCTCCAGAGAGCCAGATCGCGCTGTTTTCGTACCGTATCAGCCACCTTACTGAGCACCTCAAGAGCAACAGGCACGACTTCGGAACGCAGCGCTCGCTGCTGCGTCTGGTAGGTAAGCGCCGCCAGTTGCTGGAGTATCTGAAGGAGGTCGACATCGAGCGCTACCGCGCCATCATCAAGACCCTCAATCTCCGCAAGTAAGCGGACGCCTGCGAGGTGGACAAATGAAGGTAACCGTCGTGTTACCTTCATTTCGTGTGAAAATTTTTATTTGACGAAAAAATATCATGGAAGAAAAGAAATTGTACAACGCTGTACAAAAGACGATCACGCTGGCCGACGGCCGCGAGATCATGATCGAGACTGGCAAGCTGGCCAAACAGGCCGACGGCTCGGTCGTCGTTAAGATGGGCGACACCATGCTGCTCGGTACCGTAGTGGCCGCCAAGGATGCCAAGGAGGGTACCGACTTCATGCCCCTTCAGGTGGAATACAAGGAGAAGTTCGCCTCGTGCGGCCGCTTCCCGGGCGGTTTCATGAAGCGCGAGGGCAAGGCCAGCGACGCCGAAGTGCTGGTGGCGCGTCTGATCGACCGCGCGCTGCGCCCGCTGTTCCCCGCCGACTATCACGCCGAGGTGTTCGTTACCGTAAACCTCATTTCGGCCGACAAGGATATTCAGCCCGACGCACTGGCGGGTCTGGCCGCATCGGCCGCGCTGGCCGTGTCGGACATTCCGTTCGGAGGTCCCATTTCGGAGGTGCGTGTCGCACGCATCGACGGACAGTACGTCATCAACCCCAACTTCTCGCAGATGGAGGCGGCCGATCTGGACATCATGGTCGGAGGTACGATCGACAACATACTCATGGTCGAGGGCGAGATGAAGGAGGTGTCGGAGGAGGTTATGCTCGGCGCCATCAAGTTCGCCCACGAGGAGATCAAGAAG
>CAZFIN010000105.1:0-5594 GCA_964519525.1 uncultured Alistipes sp.
CCGTATCCTGAATGATGCGGGCGGGAGCGGGCACCTTACCCGACTTGAGCACGTTGGCCAAGTCCTGAGCCTCCTGAATGGTGAAGTTGCCGGTGATCTGCGACACTCCGCCCTCGATCTTGTTCTGCACGTTGGGGGCCGAGTATACATATCCGTCGAGCACGATGGCGATAGGCTTGCCCACGTTCTGACCCGTGAGCTGCGCCCACTGCGATGCACCGTTCGAGGTCATGGTCATTCCCACCTCGGCCGTGGCCCCGCGATCGGAATAACGCTCCTGCGCGGTCGACACCGAGCTTCCGTCCATAGCGGGCTTGCCGTCGATCGAACGCAGGGCATAAAGCGCCATGCGGCCGTCGAACATATCCTCGCCCTTGATGCCCCACTTCAGCTCCAGATCGCTCGGGAACAGATTCTGCACGTCGGCACGGGCCAGATAGGCGTTGATGGCGGGCATGTCGGCCGCAGCTGCGGCACCTACGATGCTGCCGCCGGCATACGAGGGATCGAGCAGTGCGAAGAGCGGGTTGCTCTCGCGGCTGAAACGCGACGAAGCGGCCTGCTCCTCGGCCGAAGCGTTCTTGTCGGCCACCTCGGCGGCAAGGCCGGCGGCCTGCGGCGCGTCGGCAGCCTCATCGGTATTGCCGACTGCGGCGCCGTTCTTCTGCTCGTCGTTGTCCTGCTTGATCAGACGGTCGGCCTCGGCCAGCAGCGGAAGAACCTCGGCTGCGCTGTACGTAACCCAGAACTCGAGCGAAGCCGAACCCTGAAGCAGCTTGCGCACGCGCTCGGGCTCCTTCACGCCCGGCAGCTCGACCATTATTCGGTTCGAGTTGGGCAGACGCTGGATGTTGGGCTGTGTCACGCCGAAGTGGTCGATACGGCTGCGCAGGATGTTGAACGAAGCTGCTATGGCGGCATCGGTCTCCTGACGCAGGATCTTCACCACCTCGTCGTCCGAACTGTTGGGCGTGATGTCCTTGCGGTCGGGGCTGACGAAGATTGCGGCCAGAGGCGAGCCGTTCGAGCTCTCCTTGTATGCCTTGGCGAACATGCCGATGTAGTCGCTGGTACCCGACTTCATAGCCTCGTAGGCCTTGTCCATCGCCTCCATGAAAGCGGGATCGTTCTGGCTGTCGCCGGCAAGCGACTTCACCAGATCCTGCACCTCGATCTCAAGCATCACGTTCATACCGCCCTTCAGGTCGAGTCCGAGGTTCACCTCCTTCTCCTTGCACTCCTTGTAGGTGTATGCCTTGAGTCCCAAGAAATTGTAAACGGGCTTGTTCTGGATCGAATCCAGATAGTAAGCCTCCATGGTCGCCTGCTCCGCCTCGTCGAACGCAGCCGCATACTCGGCGGCCGCCTTCTCCACGCTTCGCGTCTTGAACGAGAACGAGAGCTGATAGACGCACGCAATAACCAACAGAATTGCGAGCAATTTAATTGCGCCTTTACTTTGCATTGTCGTTAAAAATTTTGTTTGTATTCTTAAATTATTTTTCGCTTTTGCCGTTATTCACTCGGGCACAGCCCATTTTTAGGAGGCAAAGATAATAAAAAAAAGTCTGAAAACCGAAACCCACGGACCGATTTTCAGACTTTTGCCGCAAGATCGGCCGATTATTCTACCTCAGCGTGAGCGAAACGATCGACTTGGCAGGCAGCACCACCTCGATTTCACCTTTCGACGACTTCACGCCCTTCAGCTCGGCAGGCTTCACCGCGTCGGGCTTCTCGAAGGTGTTGTAGTCGGCCTTGTCGCCGGCAGTCAGCACCGTACCCTTCACGTCGTAACGTCTGTCGCCGTCGAGCGCTATTCTGACGCGGCACTCCCTGTCCAGATCGACATTGGCGAGCGACAGCGTTATCGCCCCGTCGGCGGCACGCGATGCCGTGGCCGACAGCAGGTCGACCTCGCGGCGGAACTTGTCGGTCACCTTCTCCGCATCGAAGTAGAGGGGCACCACCTCGGCGCCCTGATGCGGCGTGTACATGCTGAATACCCAGTAGGTCGGCGTAAGCACCATCTCGTCGTCACGCGTGAGTATCATCGACTGCAGCACGTTGACCATCTGGGCGATGTTGGCCATGCGCACACGGTCGGTGAACTTGTGGAATATGTTGAGCGACACGGCCGCCACCATGGCGTCGCGCAGCGTGTTCTGCTGGTAGAGATGGCCGCGCACGGTGCCGGGCTCCTCGTCCCACCACGTGCCCCACTCGTCGACGATAAGGGCTATGCGGCGCGCGGGATCGTAACGGTCCATTATGTCGCAGTGCCCCTTGATCACATCCCCGATCTCGGCGCACTTACCGATGGTTGCATACCAGTCGTCGGCCGAGAACTCCGTGGCGGCGCCCTTGTGGTTCCAGTCGAATACGGTGTAGTAGTGCAGCGAGAGACCGTTCATCTGGTTGCCTACGCGGCGCATCATCACCTCGGTCCACGTGTGGTCGTAGTTGTTGGCGCCGCTGCATATCTTGTACAGCCAGTTGCCGCTGAAACTCTTGCAGAAGGTGGCGTAACGGCGGTACAGATCGGCGTAATACTCGGGGTACATGTTGCCGCCGCACCCCCACGTCTCGTTGCCCACGCCGAAGTAGCGCACCTTCCACGGCTTCTCGCGGCCGTTCTGACGGCGCAGATTGGCCATGGGGCTGTCGGCGTCGGAGGTCATGTACTCGATCCACTTCGACATCTCCTCCACCGAGCCGCTGCCGATGTTGCCGTTCACGTAAGGCTCGCAGCCCAGCAGTTCGCAGAAATCGAGAAATTCGTGCGTTCCGAAGCTGTTGTCCTCCACCGTGCCGCCCCAGTTGGTGTTGACCATCTTGGGACGCTTGTCGCGCGGACCGATGCCGTCCATCCAGTGGTATTCGTCGGCGAAGCAGCCGCCGGGCCAGCGCAGCACGGGCACCTTCAGCGCACGCAGCGCCTCCAGCACATCCACGCGGTAGCCGCGTTCGTTGGGTATCGGCGAGTCCTCGCCCACCCATATTCCGCCGTATATGCAACGGCCCAGATGTTCGGCGAACTGCCCGTAGATCTCGCGCGGAATGATCCGCCCGCTGTGGCTCTCGTCGTGCAGCGTCATGCGCACCTCGGTCTGTGCGGAAACGGCACACGCAACCGCCGACAGACACATCGTAATCAGTATTCTTTTCATATTATGTTATGTTTTAGGTATCCGTAAAACAAATATACGATAAATATTCCGAAAACACAACACTATGCCCGATCCGTCACGTCCGGCCTTCTTCCATCCGCCCGCCGCGAGCCGGTTCGCAAAAAGAGCGTCCCGGGATATTCGACCATCCCGAAACGCCCCGCTTAAACTTCCCGGCCCTATCCCGTCCGCCTGTCGTACAACTCCACGCGGTTCCGGCAAAGCCGTTTCACAATCTCTCCGAGCCTCTTCACTCGGTCGACATGCCACACCAGTTCGTCCATCTCGACAAAGAATTCCGGATCATACCGTGCCCTGTCCACGAACGATTTCAGGCGATGCAATGTCGGCATCGCCTGCATATCGTCCGGTTCGAACAGCAGCAACAAATCGCCCGACAATGTACGCATACGATGGTGCAGATACTTCACGTCGCATGAATCGGCCACGAACCCGTGGTATACATAGAACAACGTCCGATAGTAGTATATGGCCGCCTGCGCCGTGGCAAAAGCCGGTTCGCGGACATTATTCCGGTCGATACTCCGTTCCGCGAGCCACGCGAGCCGGTCGGCCAACGGCATGAATATGGCTGCATACCTCTCGGCATCCGAGGCCGCACGGCCGAAATCGAACCTGTTGCCGGGCCGGAAAAGTTTCCGGCGGTGGGAACTGTACAGCAGAATGCCTTCGCGACGTGCGAAATGGAAGAACGGTACGACATTGGCATCCACATCGCGACGGGTGTGGATGTACAGGTTGACATAAGGCGCCCCATGACCTATGTACGGCAGTTTCATCTTCAGATATCGCTTCGCCTCGTACCATCCGTAATGCGATGGTACGTCGGTTATCACCAGCAGGTCATAGGCGAGGACATCGCTGTGGGGCGTTGCTTCGGCGAGTTTTCCGAACAACAGGATATATTCCGGGTCGAGCAGTTCCCGCAGCGTATCGGCGATATCGGCGGCTTTTGCGGGATCGTAAAGAGTGTCTGGCGACTGCTCCGCAACCGCCAAAATATTTTGCGCAGGCTGTTCCTGCACAGGATTTTGCTTCGTTTCCATAGTCTGTTTTTGTTTTCGATTTGACAATAAAGCAGCACTCCTTGTCTTGCGCGAGGCATGACAAAGAAGATAGAATGCCTGATTAACAGCGTCATACTAATTCGGCGGATGCGAATGGAAACAAACGGGATCATTGCACGGCAGGAACCGCCTGCGGAATTTGGCCTCGCGGCCTGTCTGCGTCGTGACGCGGACAATGTGTACAGTTCGCATATATAAAAAAGTGCGCAGCTGCGAACTGTACACATCACTTATTTCTAAGATTAGGTAAGTGCCGATCGCGGACAAGAATGCCCCAACGGCTCTGCGCATTTGGTTACGGTTACTTTACCTATTCCGTTAGAAATAAGAATAATTTGTAATACAGTTCGCAAAGGCAAAGATATATCATTTTCCGGTAAAATAAAAATAAATTCAGATATACTTTCGTGAATAGCCTGCGGAATTTGGCCTCGCGGCCTGTCTGTGTCGTGACGCGGACGAAGTGTGAGTTCGCATAAAATAACAAAAGTGCGCAGCTGCGAACTACACACTTCACTCTGTTACAAGGTCAGGCAAGTACCATTCGCGAACAATCAAGTTCCAGTGGCTCTGCGCACAATTGTTAATACCAACGCTTCTTGCCTTGGACCTGACAGATAAAATATTGTATGTAATTCGCAATAGCAAATATACGACATTATTATCGAAATAGAAAAATAATCTCGGACATACTTTCTGGCGACAGTCCGCTTGGAGCCGGTCACCCTACGGGGGAAAGAGTCGCGCGGGCCGCAGCCTCGCTCCGGCGGAGGCCCGCTCTATTCGCACGGCTCATTTCAAGGTCCCCGCAGGCTGCGTCCCGAATCGCACTGCCCGCCGCGAGCCCCGCGGCAGCCGACAGCGCCGACCAAAAACACAGCGGGACGGACCCGTGAAAGGTCCGTCCCGCTTCCGTTATAGAATCGGTATTATTTCACTTCTTCGAACTCAACGTCCTCGGGCTGCTGCTGGGCACCTCCGTTCTGCTGGGCGCCGTTACCGGCCGCACCCGCATTCGGCGCACCCTGCTGGGCGCCCTGCTGAGCCTGCTGCGCCTGCTGCGCCGAATAGATATCCTGCGAAGCGGCCTGCCATGCACCGTTCAGTTCGGTTATGGCCGCGTCGATAGCAGCCACATCCTGATTCTTGTGAGCCTCCTTCAGCTTGGCCAGCGCACCCTCGATAGCGCTCTTCTTGTCGGCGGGAATCTTGTCGCCGTACTCCTTGAGCTGCTTCTCGGTAGCGAAGATGTTCGAATCGGCGGCGTTGATCTTGTCGATACGCTCCTTCTCGGCCTTGTCCTTGGCCTCGTTGGCCTTCGCCTCGTCGCGCATGC
>CAZFIN010000106.1:0-5555 GCA_964519525.1 uncultured Alistipes sp.
ATAAGCTCCTCTTCGAGCCGGGCGTCGGGATCGACCACGATGCCTTTGCCGTTGGGGTCGTTCTTCAGACGGTAGTGCGTCACCACGGCGCACTCCTTGGCGAAGCCCTCCACGTGGTGTGCCTCGCGCGAGAAGAACGATTTGGGAATGAACAGCGGGAAGTAGGCGTTCTCGTGTCCCGTCTGCTTGAACATGTCGTCCAGCACGCGCTGCATCTTCTCCCAGATGGCATAACCGTAGGGTTTGATTACCATGCAACCTCTGACGGCCGAATTTTCGGCCAGACCCGCCTTTACGACAAGGTCGTTGTACCATTTCGAGTAGTTGTCCTCGACTTTGGTCAGATCTTTAAGCTCAACTGCCATATCTAAAAATTGTCGTTAATTATTCCGTGCGATGCCGGCCGTGCCGTCGCGGCCGGTTTTTGTGCGAAAGAAAAAGGTTACCTTCGTACAAATGACAAAAGTAACCATTTTTTTGTTTAATACGCATATGCTCCGCCCGTTTTTTTGACCGCAGGCGGACACGTATGCCGTCAGTCGATTGCGAGCCGGCACATCACCGGCAGATGATCCGACGGATAGTGACCGTTTTCGCGCACGTCCTCGTACACGTCGTAGGTCAGCACTTTCACGCGGTCGTTGACGAATACGTAATCAATGCGGGCCTTGGGGGCGCCTTGGAAGTTACCGCCGCCCAGATCGGTCTTCTCGGGTCCCGAGGGCGTCCGCTCGCTCAGCCGGTAGGCGTCGCCGAGCAGGCTGCGTATGTCGCCGATCTGCGGCGAGTCGTCGGTCGAATTGAAGTCGCCCGTGCAGATTACGGCGGCGTCGCCCGCTATCTGACGTACCTTGTCGCACAGCACCCGGCCCGAGTTGCGCTTGGCCTCCTTCAGCCGCCAGTAGAAGTGCGAGTTGAAGAGGTAGAACTCGCGGCCCGACCGCTTGTCGCGGAAACGGCCCCAGTTGCAGATGCGCAGGTCGGTGGCGTCCCAGCCGAGACTCTTCTCGTCGGGTGTCTCGCTGTACCAGAACGTACCCTCGTCGAGCACCTCGAACCTGTCGCGCCGGTAGAACGTCGCGCAGTTGTGCAGGTTGCCGTTCTTTCCGCCGTAGGGGTGGCGGATGCAGTCGTAGTCCGGCATGAGTGCCAGCAGATCGTCGAGCTGGTTCTGATCGCCCTCCTGCGTGCCTGCGATGTCGACGTCGTGCGACAGAATCATTTCGGCCACCGCGGCCTTGCGGTCGTTCCAGCCGTCGCCGTTCTCGGCATCGGCCGGTGCGTTGTAGCGTATGTTGTACGATGCGAGGCGGATCTCGTTCCTGCCCGAGCAGCCTGTCAGCGCTGCGGCCGTCAGCGCGGCTGTAATTAAAATTATGAGTCTCTTCATGTCGGGTGGCGATTGGCGGTTAGAATTTGTATCCGAGTGTCAGTATCACGTATTTGCGCTTGAAATCGGTCGAGTAGTAGGGGCTTGCCGTGTCGAATACGCCAGCGCGGGAGTCGAGCGCGTAGTAGAGCATGTACTCCGTCTGCTTGTTCTCGATGTACTGGTAGGCCAGATCCACCGTGAATCCGCCGAAGACGAGACCCGCACCGGCCGAATAGCATGTGCTGCGGTAGGTGAGCGGCGTGTTGTAGTACAGCGCGCGGTCGTTGCGCAGCATCGAGTCGGTCACGCCGTAGCCGGCACGCAGCGCGAACATGGGCAGAGGTTTCACCTCCACGCCGGCGCGCAGCGTGTTCGATCCCTTGAAGTTGCCGGTGAACTCCGCCCGGTAGTCGGCCTCCGTGAGGTCGAATCCCGCCGGTATGTTCTTCACCCGCATGCCGTTGTACCAGTCGCGCTCGTAGTCTACCGAGAGTATGGCGAAGCGGCCGATGGTGTATGACGCGCCGAACATTACGCGGGTCGGCGAGACGAAGTTCCATGTGTTGTCGCCGTCGTCGTCGAGCGACGGGGTGGTGTCGCCCGCGGCGTTGAAGTTCGATGCCAGATATGCCTGATAGGTGCGATTGAGCTGGTAATATGTGGGCGTGTGTATGGCTGCGCCTATGCGCAGGGCCGATATGGGGCGCAGTATGAATCCCAGCTTGAAGTTGACGCCCTGTCCCGATACGTTCACCGCCTGATTGTAATCCATCCATTCGGCCGGAGTCTGCAACGGCTCTCCGTCGGAGTAGACGGGTGCGGAACCGTTGTAGATGTAGTCCTCGCCGTAGTATAGCTGGCGTTTCCAGTTGACGTTCTGCAGTCCTATGGTCGCGCCGAGGTAGAACATATTGTCGAAGTTGAGGCCCAGCGCGAGGTCGTATTCGCCGATCGAGCCGCGGCTGTCGACGCTGGCCGTGTGACCTACGCCGGCATTGGCTCCGATGCGGTCTGCCGAGGTCCAGTATCGGCCCAAGTCGTCCTCACCCACGTCCAGCAGATAGCCGTTGTAGGCCAGAGCGCCTCCCCAGTAGTAGGCCGTGTTGTAGCCGTAGTTGAGCGAGCCGTTGTTGTCGGGGAATATGCCACCCTGACCGAGCTGGCGCGAGAATGCGTCGTTGATTGAGCGGTAGGGCGCGCTCGACGGTCCGCTTTCCGACGTGAAGCCGTAGCGGTAGTTGAAATCGGCCACGCGGTTGTAGCCGGCGCCGATGCTGAGGCTTACGAGGCTGGTGCGGCTGCTTTCGTAGACGTTGAGCACCACGCCGATGTTGCTCATCGCCGCGCGGCTCTGCTTGTTGTCGCCCCACGAGGGAGCGCTGTTGACTGAACTTTGGAATCCGATCATCGGGGTTACCGACACCTCGTCGTGGCGGTACATGCCCAGACCGGCGGGGTTGATACCCATCGCCGCGACGTCGCCGCCGAGCGAGGCGAAGGCTCCGGACATCGACATCGAGCGGGCCGAGCCGAACCCGAATCCCGTCTGCGAGAGAGTGAACATGTCGTTCGACATCATGCCGTCGCGGTCCATCATCAGACCTCCGAACTTGTATTGCGCCGAGGCTGAGCCGATGAAGGCCGTCGCGGCTATCAGGAGCGATAGTTTTTCTATTATTTTCATCTTGCACACGTTTTCGGCCACGTCGGGCCGGTTGGTTGTCATTTTCTTCGGCACACCTTAAATTATATACGGACAGTCCGGGTGCGCCATGTATTCCGTTGCGGCGGGTGTCCGCATCCGTCCGCATCCGGCGGGGACGCGGCTCCGGTTCCGCTATCGTCCGCGCGAGCCGCCGCTTCGCGATCCTCCTCCGCTGCCGCCGCCCGAGAATCCGCCTCCTCCGCGGCTGCTGCCGCCGGTCGAACCCGAGCCGAACGACGAGGTGGTGCCGCGGTTGGTGTTGAAGCCCGAATTGCTGTTATTGTTGTAATTCGTGTCGTTGCGGTACGAATCGTTGTTGCGCGACGAATTGTTGCGGCTGCTGTTGTCGACGGTCGTCTGGTTGCGGGTCGACGTATTGTTGTTGCGTCCGGTAGTCGCGGTGCCGCGACCGACCGATCCGGTGTTCTGCTGCTGCACGCCGGCCGGACCCGTTCCGCGCGACGGGGTGCCGTATGAATTTCCCGAGCTGGGCGAGCGGTAGGGTGTCGAATTGGCCGATCCGCGGTTGACTATCGAGTTGCCGCGCGAGGGCTGCATGTTGCCGCCGCCCGGGAGACGGGAGCCGTCGTTGCGTGAACCGTAGTAGCTGCCGCCGCGGTGCCAATAGCCTCCGCCTCCGCCCAGATTGGGCGCCCAGCCCCAGTCGGGACCCCAGTGCGGACCGCCCGGCCCGGGCCGGTGGTGATGCGGCGGATAGTGGTGCCAAGGGTGATAGAGACCTCCCCATCCCCACCATATGTTGGGCCCCCAGCCGTAGTTCCAGCCGTAGCATATGTTCCAGTTCCAGTCGTACCACGAATAGCGCGGGAATCCCCACCATGAGTAGTACCACGGATCGTAATGGCTGCTCCAGCCGTAGTACCACGGCGAGTAAAGCATTGCCGTGGCGTTGGTGGCTCCCCATGTGCCGAACATCGAGGTTATGTATTTTGGCTCGACCCACACCTCGTCGCCCGAGACCATCACGTTGTAGAATGCCGGATCGTAGGCGGTGGCGAAAGTGTAGCTGCCGCCGTAGCGCAGGTTGAAGTAGCTCGACGGCATGCGGTAGCTGGGCGATTTGAAGCCGCGCAGACGCCGTGCATAGGCGCTTTCGTATGAATCGGCGACGAAGCTCTGCGCCGTATTGTCCTCCACCACTATTATGCGGTCGCTGTTGTCGCTGTCGGATGACGTGGCCCTGATCTGGGCCAGCTGCGCGTTCCATTCCGCCTGACGGGCCTCGGCTTCGGCCTTGCGCGCTTCGGCTTCGGCCTGACGGGCCTCAGCCTCGGCTTTCTTGCGGTTGGCTATGGCTGTTCTGTCGTGTATCGCATAGAGGTCGTCGTAATAGCCTGCCGATCCATAGAAGGTGGATGTGCAGCCTGCGGCGGCCAGTGCCGTGATTGCCGCAGTCAAAATTCTTCTCAAGTTCTTCATGGCGCACATAGGTTTAAGGTTGAACCTGCGGCCGAGTTGCACGGCTCCGCCGCAGGGTATTATCTCTCTCGTAATTCAAACGGGCTTCCGATCCGTTTTATTGTGCGGCGGCGCAACGAATGCACCTTGCACAATGCAAAAATATTATTTTACGGCGAATAACGCTCAATATTCAGGCCATTTTTCAATTAAAATGAAATTTTTCAGGTCGGGCCGGTACAACGTAACGTAAAAGTTATTATCTTTGCACACCGTTGAACCGAAAAGGACGGCGCCCGCTTGCATGGGGGCGGTTCCGGCAGGTTCGGCGGCCAAGACCTTGAGGAAAGGTGCCGGAGTGGTCGATCGGGCCGCACTCGAAATGCGGTGAACGGGCAACTGTTCCGGGGGTTCGAATCCCTCCCTTTCCGCTGATTTCAGCGTGCAGCAGGATAAATTTTTATCCTGCTGTTTTTTTGTGCCGGTCAGCGGGGGCCGCCGGGCCGGACCGGCATTGCGTTGCGCCGTGGTATGAACTTTGTGCCGGATGGTGTAAAAACCGAGATGTTATGAAGTGTTCTGAAGATAACGGATTTCGCACGCAGGAGAGCGAACGCGATGCGGCGCGGGTCGAGCGCCGGCTTGATGATTCGATGAATGTGCCTGTGGTCACGCAGATTACGCACGACGGCGGCCGTGTCGAGCCGTCGGCGAAGGACGGGGCCGTATCGCAGCGGCAGCTGGAGCAGGATGTCATGGCGACCAATCCTTCGGTCGAGAGCATGGAGAGCCGCGGGTAGCGGCGCCGGGTTCCTTTCTATATTATCCCATAATTTTTCAATTCGCGGGCGAGGGCCTTCTCCCTGCCGCCGGTGAGCCGGTCGACCAGAGCGTGGAACCGCGGCGAATGGTCGTGGTGCACGGTGTGGCACAGCTCGTGGATTATTACGAAGTCGCGCAGGTGTTCGGGCAGGGTCATGAGGTAGAGGCTCAACGATATGTCGTTGCGTCCCGTGCATGATCCCCACTTGGTGCGCGCGGCGCGGATGGTCACTTTCC
>CAZFIN010000107.1:0-5525 GCA_964519525.1 uncultured Alistipes sp.
AGATTGGTGAAGAGCAGGTAGGCGCGCTTGTAGGTGGCGAAGCGGCGGGAAAAGCCTGAAGTCAGCACGTCGGGACGTATGCGCTCGACGATCTGCACCATCTGGCGCGGCGAGTCGAAACGCACCTGCGTAGGATCGCTGTAACGCTTGCGGATGTGGTTGATAAGACGCTTCTTGAGCACCATGCGCTCGTTCCACAGCTCGCCGTCGTCGATCTTGTGGACGCCCTGCCACTCGGGTATGTCATAGACGTGACCCTCGAAGCCCTTGGGGAAATAGCGGGCATACAGACGGCGCAGGTTCGATGCCACCCACGTGGGGAAATGCACGCCGTTGGTGACGTAACCTATGTGAAGCTCGTTCTTGAAGTAGCCCGGCCACATGTTGCCCAGAATATCCTTCGACACCTCGCCGTGCAGCCACGACACGCCGTTGACCTCCTGCGAGAGGTTGCAGGCCAGCACCGACATCGAGAAACGCTCGTTGGGATCGTTGGGGTTGGTCTTGCCGAGGTTGATGAACTGCTCCCACGTAATGCCCAGCACGTCGGGATAGTGCGACATGTACTGACGCATCATCGACTCGGGGAAGGCGTCGTGACCCGCGGGAACGGGGGTATGGGTAGTGAAGAGCGACGACGAGCGCACCACCTCCAGAGCCTCCGAGAAGGTAAGGCGGCGCTTTGCGATGAAGTTGCGTATGCGCTCGATGCCGATGAATGCGGCGTGGCCCTCGTTGCAGTGGTACACCTCCTGTCTGATGCCCATCTTGGTCAGCGCGCGGATACCGCCCACGCCCAGCAGCAGTTCCTGCTTCAGACGGTTCTCCCAGTCGCCGCCGTAGAGATGGTAGGTTATCTGGCGGTCCTCCTCGCGGTTGGCCTCGTAATCGGTGTCGAGCAGGAACAGATCGGTGCGGCCCACCTGACACTTCCACACACGGGCCGAAAGGGTGCGGCCCGGGAAGGCTATCTGTATCGACACCCAGTTGCCGGCCTCGTCGCGCACGGGCGATATGGGCAGCTTGAAGAAGTTCTGCGCCTCGTAGGTGGCTACCTGACTGCCCTGCGCCGAAAGCTGCTGGGTGAAGTAGCCGTAACGGTAGAGCAGACCCACGGCCACCATGGGCACGTTCTTGTCCGAAGCCTCCTTCAGATAGTCGCCGGCCAGAATACCCAGACCGCCCGAATAGATCTTAAGCGACGAATGCAGACCGTACTCCATCGAGAAGTAGGCTATCCGGGCGCTCTTCGGGTCGGGTTTCTCCGACATGTATTCGTCGAGCTGCGCCGACACGGCGTCGAGCCGCGCGAGGAACTCGCCGTCGCGCTCCAGTTCGTCGATACGCTCCAGCGGGAGCTTGTCCAGCAGAGCAATGGGATTGCGGTCCACCGTATTCCACAGCACCGGGTCGATGCTCTCGAACAGGTCGCGCGCCTCCTGCGTCCAGCTCCACCACAGGTTGCGCGAGATGGTCTCCAGCGCGCTCAGACGCGACGGCAGACGCTTCTCCACCATCATGCGGTGCCACGAGGGTTTGTTCGAGGTGAGCTGCTGGCGCACGAAGTTGATCTGCTCGGTGTAGGTGCCCCCGTCGCCCGACAGCGTGCGGTTGGTGCGGGCCACCGCATTCTCGATAGCCTCGGCGTAGGCACGCTCGTAGTGCGTGAAGAAGTTCTCCCACAGGGCCTGCTTCGATATTTCGCGGGCCGAACGGCGCACGGCCTCCACCTGCTCGGCATCGAGATGCATGAAACGCAGCGTGGCGTCGACGAGCTGCTCGGCGGCATAGGCGTCGTTGTTGTCGTCGCGGCGGATGACCTCCACGCCCGCATGCTCGGCCAGCTTCACTGCCCACAGTCCGAAGCCCGAGAGGTTCGAGGTGAGGGTGGGCACCGAGAAGGCCACCGACTCCAGCGGAGTGTAGCCCCACGGCTCGTAATACGACGGGAACGCGGTGAAGTCCATGCCCGTCAGCATCTCGTAATAGTTGCGGTTGAACACGCCGTCGTTCGAATTGAGGTACGACGGAACGAAGATCACCTTCACCTTCGAGTCCTCGCGCTCAAGTATGCTGCCGCGGATGGCCTGCGAGACGGGATCCCACTGGCGGTTCTCCAGATAGTGGGTCGAGAATCGCCACTGGGCCGGATCGACGGGCTGCGAGGCGTCCTTCAGATGACGCACCAGATCGGCGCGGGGACCGTTGTTGGCCGCAGGCACCGTTATGTAGGCCAGAATCTCGCGGTCTAGCGAGCACGAAGCCAGACGCTTGAGCGACTCCATGAAGATGTCGAGACCCTTGTTGCGGAACTCGTAACGGCCGCTCGTGCCTATGATGAGGGGATCCTTGTCGAACTTGTGCCCCAGACACGCCTCGGCCACCTCGATCATGGCCTTGCGCGCCTCGCTGCGCTTGGCGGCCATCTGATCGGCCGGCCACACGAAGTCGTTCTCGAATCCGTTGGGGGTTATGTGCGTGACCTCGCGGCCGAGCAGATACTTGCACTCGTTGGCCGTGATCTCGCTCACGGTAAGGAAGGCGTCGTGATAGAGCGCCGCCATCTTCTCGATCGAATGCTTGGCCGTCACGTTGAAGCGGCGGGCTATCTCGTCGGCGTTGAACCGGTGCAGGTCGGAATAGAGCGCCAGACCGTTGCCGGCTATGCAGCGGCCCGTGACTGTGGCGTGCGTGGTGAACAGCGTGGCCACATAGGGCGAATGCTTGCGCAGGTAGAGTCCGCCCGAGGCGGTCATCCACTCGTGGAAATGCGCCACCACCTTGTCGACCGACGAGCAGAAGTTCTCGACGTAGGACTTTATGACCATACCGGCGGCATGGCCGAAGAGGACCGGCTCGACGTAATCCCACTGGCCCGAGATCGAGTCGACATGGTAATCCTCCCACATGTGCTTCAGCACATCGTCCTTCTGCGAGATGAGCGACTTGAAGTCGATGAGGATGGCGATGGGATGTCCCTCGACATTCCACCGTCCGATACGAACGCGGATACCCTCCTCGTAAAGGCTCTCGCGCCACGCCGACATGAGCGACGGATCGACCTCGAATTCCGGATTGGCCTGCTCCTGCATCAGATCGGGACCGATCACCATATATTTATCGCCCATGCGCCCGGTGACGGTAAGCGCTTTGGTAGAAATGACTGTATGTATGCCGCCTATCTTGTTGCATACCTCCCAGCTGACCTCGAAAAGACAGTCGGGCATCTGATTCGCATTACTCATAGATAACAGAGATAAATGTATTTTGTTATATAATTTCGTTATATTCCCTCAGTTTGTCCGCGGAACGATAATCGGACGAAATGCGCTGCAAAGATAATACTTTATATTCATACGGCGATGCCGCAAACGGTTCCAAAGTCAGTTTTCTAAAATAATTTAACAATAATTTAATATTTTTTACTAACTACACGTCGAAAAACGACTCGATCACGGCGTCCGAAATGAGGAACCGCTCGGCCGGAATACGCAGCCGGCCGTCTTCGAGCAGCAGGTCGCCCGAGGCGATCCACCGCCCGGCTCCCGCCGCCAGCATCCGCGAACGCTCCTCGCCGAACCGGTCGCGCAACAGACCGATATCAATGCCTTCGGCGCAGCGCAGCGCCGTCATCACATACTCGTTGAACCGGTCGCGCTCGCTCAGACGCTCCGACTCGTAGATCCTGCGCACGGCATAATCGCCGACATCCTGCACGCAGCGGTGCCGCGAAAGGCCGTCGAACGAATGCGCGCCGGCACCTATACCCAGATACTGCGCGCCGTGCCAGTACGACGAGTTGTGACGGGCACGGAAACCCTCGCGGGCGTAGTTCGAGATCTCGTAGTGCTCGAAGCCCGCGCCGCACAGCCGGTCGTGTATCATCGCATATTCGCGTTCGCTGCGCTCCTCGGCCACCTCGCGCATCTGCCCGCGCATCATGCGGCGGTGGAACGCGGTTCCCTGCTCGATTGTCAAATGATATGCCGAAACATGCTGCACATCCAGCGCGAGAACGGCATCTATCGAGCGCGCCAGCACATCGTCGCCGAACCCGTCGACGCCGAATATCAGGTCGACGGTGATGTTGCCTATGCCGGCATCCTGCAACCGCGCCACCGCGTCGCGGGCCGCCGCAGCGTCGTGGCGCCGGTTCATGAACCGCAGCTCGGCATCGTCGAACGACTGCACGCCCAGACTGACGCGGCCGACGTCGGTCCGCCGCAGCGCAGCGACATACTCCGCCGTCACGTCGTCGGGATTGGCCTCGACGGTGATCTCCTCCGTCTGCGAGCAGTCGAACAGCCCGGCCGCATGGTCGATCAGACGCTGCAGCTCGGCGGGATGCAGCAGCGACGGAGTGCCGCCGCCGAAATAGATCGTGCGAACGGTGCGGTCGGTGAGGAATCCGCGCTGCTCGTCCAGCTCGCAGTGCATGGCGCGCACCACGTCGGCCATGCGGCCGGTGTCGGCCGACCGGAAAAAGTCGCAATAGGCACAGATGCGCCGGCAAAAAGGTATATGGAAATAGAGTCCTGCCACGGTAGGTGAAAATACAGCGTTTCTACAAATATACGGTTTCCTTTCCGGAAAAGCAAGCGGCGCGACACGCCGGCGTGTGCCATACCGTCATTTTCCACGCGGCGTGACGGAAATCACGTGTCTGCGACAACGGCATGCGATATGCGTCTGTACGGCGGTGCGGAGCGCATGCCGAGGCGGTGGCATGTGCGGAATGCACGGAATGCCGGCCGGCAAAGGCGGGCCGGCGGAAGAAAATGAAATTATTTTGAAAAAATTTAAGTGTTAATCTTTTCACAATTTGAATAGTTTGACTACTTTTGTAGCGCTGGTATAAGGGCCATATTCCAGGCAGGTCGCGGCAGAGCGATGCCGCGCCGGCGCAAAAACCCTGATTATCAAAGAAAAGCCACCGGTGCATGCACACCCCGGCGGCAACGGCAGAAAGAGAAGTTCAACTTAACAATATTGTAAAACTATGGCAAAGATTGATTTATCAAAGTACGGTATTACCGGTACTACCGAGGTGGTTTACAACCCTTCGTATGACGAGCTTTTCCGCGAGGAGACCAAAGCCGGCCTCACCGGTTTCGACAAGGGCGTGGTTACCGAGATGGGCGCCGTTAACGTAATGACCGGCGTCTACACCGGCCGTTCACCCAAAGATAAGTTCTTCGTAATGGACGACACAACCCGCGACACCATATGGTGGACCTCGGAGGAGTACAAGAACGACAACAAGCCCGTTTCGCAGGAGGCTTGGAAGGAGCTGAAGGAGCTGGCCGGCAAGGAGCTGTCGAACAAGAAGCTCTACGTTGTCGACACCTTCTGCGGCGCCAACGAGAACTCGCGTCTGAAGATCCGCTTCATCATGGAGGTGGCTTGGCAGGCACACTTCGTTACCAACATGTTCATCCGCCCCACCGACGCCGAGCTGGAGACCTACGGCGAGCCCGATTTCGTTGTCCTGAACGCTTCGAAGGCCAAGGTCGAGCACTATAAGG
>CAZFIN010000108.1:0-5329 GCA_964519525.1 uncultured Alistipes sp.
TCATGCCGGTTGCTTATTTGTTCGGGTTGTTGTATGTAACGGTTCTGAAAAACCAGCGGTAACCATGGGGCTGCGGTGCTCGCGTGCGTTTTTACAAATATAGTGTTTAATATTTTAAAATGCAACGGATTGCAGATTTTTTGTCGGGAGGGACGGGCGGTTAGGCGGGGATGACGGGGTATGGGCGGCGGGATCATGGATCATGGCCCTTGACGGCTGTGACGGCCTTGACGGCCGCGAGGGCGGAGGGGCGTGCGGGCGTGGGGCGGAGATAGAACGCATGCAGGGCCGGAATCGGAATTCCGGCCCTGCATTATGTCTGCTGTCCGTCGGCCGACGGGCGGCTGCGGGGACAGGTTACTTGCCCCAGAGGTTACGGGGATAGACTCCCTGCTCGATGAGCTGCTCGATCTTGGCCACGAGCTGCGGTTTGTCGGCTTTGTAGGTCACGCCGAACCAGTTGGCCGTAGTGGCCAGCACCTTGAGCTTGGCCGTGCCTTCGCCCACCAGCTTGTTGACCATGAGCGGAATGAAAAATTCGCTCTTGAGGTTGGCCATGATGTCGGGATCGCTGAGGAAACCCTTGAAATAATCCTCGGAATAGGCGAAATAGTCGGGCGTGAAGCCGAACAGATTCATCGACACGGGCGTGTTCTCGGCCAGAGCCTCGTCCTCGCCCAGATCGTGGAACACGATGGTGCCCTCGGCGTTGCGCTCGATCTTGGTGCGCTCGACGATCGAGGTGAGGAATCCGTCGCCGTCGACCGAACATACGCCGCGCGAGACGGTGCCGTTCTCCGAGAGGGTCTTGTTCACCTCGTAGCCCACCATGCAGTAGTGGTTCTTCTCGCCGCCCAGAGCGCTGAGGTACTTGCCGATGACCATGTAGGCGTCGGCTCCGTAGAAGTCGTCGGCGTTGATCACCGCGAACGGCTCGCCAATGGCTCCGGCGGCCATCATCAGGGCGTGGTTGGTGCCCCACGGCTTCTCGCGGCCCTCGGGCACGGTGAAGCCCTCGGGCAGATAGTCGAGCTCCTGATATACCACTTCGACCTCGATCTTTCCGCCGAAACGCTCGGCGTTGAACACTTCGGTGAACTCCTTGGCGAAAGAGTGGCGGATGACGAACACCACCTTGCCGAATCCGGCACGGATGGCGTCGTAAATAGAATAGTCGATGATGGCCTCGTTGTTGGGGCCTACGCCGTCCATCTGCTTCAGCGATCCGTAGCGCGATCCCATTCCGGCAGCCAGAACGAGTAATGTAGGTTTAACCATAATCAGTTATAATTTATTTGGTTTGAGTAACGTTAATTATACGCAAATATAATAATAATTGCGCTCCGGCAATGAAAGTCGGCGTAAAAAAAACGCGGCCGGCAGGTCTTTTGTCGTTTTTTTTCGTGCTCCGGACCGCGGCTTCGGATGTCAGGCCTCAATAAAATCCGGACAAGTTTGGTTTTGTATCCGACTTATTTCGTATATTTGCTCAATTATATGGACTGGTTTATGAAAGCACTGAAACCGAAGATCAATGACATGTTCCGCAAGAAGCGGCTGAGCATGAGCGATCCCATAAGCCATCGGGAGGAGTGGAGCGCCCACATCTCGCCGGCGGGACTCGCGGGAGGCCTCGCGGCTTTCTGCCTGCTCGTGCTGCTGCTCGTGCTGCTGCTGGTGGCCTACACGCCCGTGCTCGACATGTTCCCCGGGTACCGCACCGCGGCCGAACGTTCGCACGACCGTCTGGTGCAGAGCATCATGCGCATCGACTCGCTCGAACGGCGCATGAACGACATGCTCACCTACAACGAGAACATAGCCATGATAATGGAGGGCCGCACCCCCGTGTTGCGCACACCCGCTGGCGAGGGCGACACCGTAAGGCTCGACAAGACGCTGGTCCCGCCGTCGGGGCTCGACTCGATGCTGCGCGCGCAGATGGAGGGCGAGGGCGATTACTCGCTGTCGCGTGCGCTGTCGAACCGCGAGCGCGGCGACAATGCGCTGGAGTTCGCGGCGCCGGTCGAGGGTATCATAACGCGCCATTTCTCGCGCGGCGACAACTATCTCGGGGTGGGAGTTCAGGCTGCGCCGAACGCTCCGGTGACGAGTATCGACGACGGTACGGTGATCGACGCGGTGTCCGACGGGCAGGCGGGCACGACTGTCACCGTGCAGCACTTCAACGGATTCATATCGGTGTACCGCAATCTCGCGCAGGTGCTTGTCACCAAGGGACAGCCGCTCAAGAGCCGTCAGGTGATAGGCTACAACGCCATGCCCGAGGTGGGCGACAAGACAAACCCGCTGTTCGAGCTGGAGATATGGAACGAGGGCAAGGCAGTGGATCCCGAAATATACATAGTGTTCTAACGATCAAGGCATAATCGGATTTACAGATGAAGCAGCGATTATCAATTCTCGGGTCGACCGGTTCCATCGGCGTGCAGACGCTCGATATAGTGGCCGAGAATCCCGATCTTTTCGAAATAACATCACTTGCCGCCGGCAGCAACTGGCGGCTTCTGGCCGAGCAGGCCGTGAAATTCGACGCCGACTGCGCGGTGATAGCCGACACGTCGAAATACGAGGCGCTGAAGAACGCGCTGGCTCCGTATCCGATCAAGGTGTTCACCGGCGAGGAGTCGCTGCGGCAGATGGTGTGCAGCAGCGAGGTGGACGTGGTGGTGAATGCGCTGGTGGGATATGCCGGCCTGCATCCTACGGTGGCGGCCATCGGGGCCGGCAAGAAGATAGCGCTGGCCAACAAGGAGACGCTCGTGGTGGGCGGCGATCTGGTGATGCGCATGGCGGCCGAGCACAAGGTGCCGATCATGCCCATCGACTCGGAGCATTCGGCCATATTCCAGTGCCTTGCGGGCGAGTGTTCGCCGGTGCGAAGGCTGATAATCACGTGTAGCGGCGGAGCGTTGCGCGACGTGCCGGCATCGGAGCTTGCCGGTGTCACCCCTGAACGCGCGCTCAGGCATCCGCAGTGGAGCATGGGGGCGAAGATCACGATCGACTCGGCCACGCTGGTCAACAAGGGTTTCGAGGTCATCGAGGCGCATTGGCTGTTCGGCGTGGATGCCGAACGCATATCGGTGGTGGTGCATCCGCAGTCGATCGTGCACTCGATGGTGGAGTTCGAGGACGGAGCCATAAAGGCGCAGCTGGGTACGCCCGACATGCGCATGCCGATAAGTTACGCGCTGATGTTCCCGCGCCGCGCCGTGCGGCCGCAGGAGAGGTTCAGTTTTCTCGACCATCCGACGCTTACCTTCGCCGAGCCCGACCGGGCGAAGTATCCGGCGCTCGACATAGCATACGACTGCATGCGCCGCGGAGGTACGGCGGCGTGCACGATGAACGGTGCCAACGAGGTGGCCGTGGCGGCTTTCCTCGGCGGCCGGTGCCGCTTTACGGATATCACGGCGTCGATAGAGTACGCCCTGCGCCGCGCCTCGTTCGTGGCCGCGCCCTCGCTGGACGACTATGCGGCGTCGAACGCCGAGTCGCGCGCGCTGGCGGAGGAGTATCTCGGACTGCACGGGGGAGTGTAGCGGACGGATTGAAAATAACGAAGTAACAAGGAGTAAAGATGGAGATAGTAATAAAGATCATTCAGTTCTTCATGAGTCTGTCGCTTCTGGTGGCGATTCATGAGTTGGGCCATTTTCTTATGGCGCGCGCGTTCAGGATACGTGTGGAGAAATTCTACATATTCTTCGATCCGTGGTTTTCGCTGTTCAAGTGGAAGCGCGGCGACACGGAGTACGGTGTGGGGTGGCTGCCGCTGGGCGGATACGTGAAGATAGCGGGCATGATCGACGAGAGCATGGACACCGAGCAGATGAAGGCTCCGGTGAAACCCGATGAGTTCCGCGCGAAGCCCGCATGGCAGCGTTTTCTGGTGATGATAGCCGGCGTGGTGATGAACATCCTGCTGGCGGTGGTGATCTACACCGGCATACGCTACGTGCACGGCGAGGCCTACATGGCCAACGACGACGTGAAGTGGGGGTATGAGTTCAGCGAGGCGGGCCGCCGCATGGGATTCGAGAACGGCGACCGCGTGATGGCGATCGACGGCGAGGCGATAGACGACGTGAATGAGATACGCACCCGTCTGCTGCTCACGAAGGATGCGCGCCGCGTGACCGTTCTGCGCGACGGCCGCGAGGTGGAGTTCACGATCCCGTTCGACGATCTGCTGGCCATGCGCCGCAACCGCGAGTATGAGGATCTGTATGTACTGCGTGTGCCGTTCATCGTCGATTCGGTGGTGTCGGAGTCGGCCGTGGCGGCCGGACTGCGGCCCGGTGACGAGGTGGTGGGCTGCGGCATCGAGGTCGCGGCAAGTGCCGCCGAGGTGACCGGTCTGCTGAAGAATTGTTACAAGGGCGATACGGTGCAGCTGTCGGTCCTGCGCGACGGAGGCATGCTGCTTGTCGACGTGCCGGTGAACGACGAGGGCAAGATAGGCGTGCGGCTGGCCAATCCGTTCAGTCCGCGCACCCGCGAGTTCACATTCGCGCAGGCGGTGCCTGCCGGTGTGGCGCTCGCCGGCGAGACGGTGGCCGACTACTGGCGGCAGCTCAAGCTGATATTCCAGCCCAAGACGAAGATGTACGAGGAACTGGGCGGATTCATCGCCATAGGCAACATATTCCCCGCCGAGTGGGACTGGCTGCGTTTCTGGTCGATGACGGCCTTTCTGTCGATAATGCTGGCCGTGCTCAACATACTGCCCGTGCCGGGACTCGACGGCGGACACGCCCTGTTCACGCTGTGGGAGATGGTGACGGGACGCAAGCCGAGCGACCGTTTTCTGGAGATAATGCAGTACATAGGGTTCGTCCTGCTGCTCGCGCTGGTGGTGTATGCCAACGGCAACGATATTTACCGTCTGTTCAACCGTTAACGCAGCACGTCGCGTATGGCTAAGGTGAAGAAGGCCTATTTCTGCAGGAACTGCGGATTCGAGGCCCCGAAGTGGCTGGGACGTTGCCCGGGCTGCGGCGAGTGGAACACGTTTGCGGAGGAGATCGTGGCCAAGGCGCAGTCGTCGCCGGCCGCAGTGGCCGCCGCGGCGCAGCATACTCCGCCGCAGAGGGTGGGCGACATCGAGCGTTCGTCGCACCGACGGCTGGACCTGCATAACGCCGAGGTGAATCGCGTGCTGGGCGGCGGACTCGTGCCCGGGTCGCTGGTGCTGCTGGGCGGCGAACCCGGCATAGGCAAGTCTACACTGAGTCTGCAAATAGCCCTGACAGGTCATTCGCTGCGCACGCTGTATGTGTCGGGCGAGGAGTCGGCCGAGCAG
>CAZFIN010000109.1:0-5240 GCA_964519525.1 uncultured Alistipes sp.
CCTACAAGAAGAACATGTTCGCGCTGCTGGACAAACCCGGTTACGAGGAGGAGTCGAAGAAGATCAAGGCCCGTCTGTAAGACCTTCGCCTCGGCGCGATACGAAAGTAAACCCCCGTCCGGTGATCACCGGACGGGGGTTTCGGTCTTCTTCATGGCCGGGCGGCGCCGTTTGCGGGTGCGGCCGGAACCCGTTTCCGGAACGGTTCCCGCAGACCGGCCGGATCATTTCAGCGCGGCCAGATCGTAGACCAATATCACCGGTTCGGGCGTGTTGGCCAGACAGTACATTTTGTTGTTCCGGCGGTCGATGTCGAACGAAACGATGTCCGACTCCAGCTTGTAGGCATTCTGCGGCCGGCCTTTCCAGTCGAACGTCAGTATGGTGTTTATGCCGGCGTCGAAATCGGCGTCGGTCTTGGGGCTTATGCCTATGTATCCCACCGCGAAGCCGTCGTTGTCCGCCACCACGTCGTTGAACACGAACCACAAGGGATCCTGAACGAACCGGTAACCGGCTTCGGTGCCGATTACTTTTACGGCCGGATCTATCCCCTGCGGACCCTGCAGCCTTGTCTGCAGATTCATGTCGGCGTCGTAGATGTCGATGTATTCCAGCGATCGGCATGCCACGGCCGTGTGTCTGCCGTCGGGCGCTACGCTTATGTCGGACTGATAGACGGCATTGTTGGGCTTAGCCGTTTCGGCTATGTGGCCCGAGACGGGGAACACGCCCACCGTGTCGCGGGTTATTCCGTCGCGGCCGAGCAGGTGGAACCGGTTGTCCGACGAGGCCGAGGCGAGTGTCAGTATTCTCTCTTCTGTGAACGGTACGGCCCGCAGGAACTGGTCGGCCGTCCGGCAGACTGTTTCAGGCGTGAAGCTCCTTTGCTGCCTGTCGTGCACGAGCCGCAATATCTTCTGGTCCGACAATCCCGAAAGCCAGATGTCGCCGTCGCGGACGGTAATGTCGCGGACGCTGATCGTCTCGTTGGGTCCGCGGCCGTGTTTTACCGACGTCTGTATGCGGCCGGTCGCGAGATCTATTATCGTCAGCTGATCGGTGTTGCTCACGTCCAGCACGACGAGATAACCGTCGGGATGCACGCGTATTATATGCGGGTCGCCGAGGAACAGCCCGTCGCTGCCGTATGTTTTTCCGGCACCGGCGGACAGGGCTACCGTTTCGAACGAATCGAGGGTGAATGTCCGCGGAGCGACGTCAGCCGCCTGTCGGCCGCACGATGCGGCGCAAAGCGCAAGGAGCAGAATTGTGATGCCTTTTTTCATATCGGTAGGGATTATATGTTTGACAACCATTGTCGCAATTTGTATCGGGCCTTGGCCGATCGGACCGAATTCCGTGTTCGTCAGGACTCCTGTGTCGGATTTCGGCGGATCGGACGGTTTGTCGCTGCGTTGTTTTTGTGCGATGAATAATGCTATGGCAGAGCAAATGACAAAGACCGGTAACAGTTTTTAATATGATGAAAAATTATGTGATTAATACGGTACAAATATATGACTAAAACCTGTGCCGGCAAAATTTGTGGCCAAATTGGCCACACTTCGCAGACCGGCAGCTGGCCGGTGCGTGACGGGGGGCCGAGGACGGGGCGACGGAATGAAAAGCGACAGGGAGCCGAAATCCGGATTTCGGCTCCCTGTCATTGGGTTTGCGGAACAGCCGCAAGCGGCCGTGCGGCGGAGATGAACTATTTCGCGTCGCGGTCCGACAGCATCTTGATAAAGTAGCCGCCCACGACCGAACGGGCTTGGAAGCCCACGTGGGTGGTGGTGTCGGTGTTGTACCAGTCGCTCATCGGCACACGGTCGGTGGTCTCGTTCATGAAGGCGTGGACGGGGGCGATGAAACGCTCGAACGTGGCCTTGTCGCCGGCCATCGTGGCGGTCCACACGATCCAGTCCGATTTGGTGTAGGCGCGGCGCACGTCGAGCGGCAGGCCGTACTTGTTCTGACGGGTGAGATAGTAGGCTATCTCGGTGGGTGCTATGCCGGCGTCGAACACGTTGTAGCCGAGCAGCTTGTCCCATACGAGGTTGTACTTCTGGCTCCACGTGTCGCCCTCGTCGAAGGTCAGACGGTAGTGGTCGCCGGCGGCGGCCATCTCCTTCCAGCGCGCGGCCATCTCGCGGGCCTTGGCTGTGTACTTCTCGGCCACGTCGGTCTTGCCGGCCATGCGGGCCATGTCGCCGTAGGCCGCCACGCCCACTATGGCCTTGATGGCGAGGTTGGCGTTGCGTGCCCAGTGACCGGCGAAGTCGTCGGTGCAGAGCTGGTTGGCCGGGTCGGCACCGTGTTCTACCAGATAGTCGGTCCATGTGGTGAGGGCGTCCCAGTGCTTGAGCGCATAGTCGGCACTGCCCTCGGCCTTGCATATGGCACCGGTGAGTATCACCATGTTGCCGCTCTCCTCGACGGGCATGTCGCCGCCGTAGGTCTGGCCGTTGGCCTGCGGATATGTGCCCACGTCGTGCGCGGGGAAGGGTTTGGTCCACTTGCCGCTCTCGCTGTAATAGAATATGAAGTTGAGCAGCGCCTTGGCGAACTCGGGGTTGTAGTAGAGGAACAGCGGCGCCGAGGGGTAGGTGACGTCCACCGTACCGATCGAGCCGTTGCTGAAGTTCTCCTTCGAGAGCCATGCCAGCTCGCCCTGCGGCGTCTCGATGAGCTTGTGGGCGGCTATGGCCTGACGGTAGGCCAGCGCGCACAGTTCGGCGTACTGCTTGCCGCCGGCCTCGGCGGCGTCGTGCATCAGCTTGGCGTCGAAACGCTCGCATCGCTTCGCCAGCGTGCGGTAGTCGCGGGCTGCGGCGGCGAACTGCGCCTCGATGGTACTGTCGCCGTTGCGGTTCCAGTAGGGGCGGACGTTCTCGCCGAAGTACTGTATCGAGTATATGTCGTCGTAGCCCAGCATCACGTAGCCTCCGGCCGGCTTGCCGCCCACCTTGCCTATTCCGGCGCACAGAGCCATCTGGCCGCCCTCGCTGCGGCCCTCCACGGTGCCGCGGTCGGCGAACTCGCGGCGCATGGCCACGGGGTTGCCCACGGCGCTGCGGCTCGAGGCCTTGTCGGCGGCCATGTAGAAGTAGCCCCAGTCGATGCGCAGGTCGTCGCCGCGGCGTGCGAGGATGTTCTGGCTGACGGTGCCGCTCTTCACGTAGTTGAACTGGCTGTCGTCGTAGCGCTCGCTCACGCACTTCTGTCCCGCGGTGTCGCGCGCCCAGTCGGGCGAGGCCTCGAAGTAGATCTGCACGTCGTGCTCGGCGCCGTCGTTCGACGCCACTTCGTACGATATGTAGTTCACGGGGCGCGCCACGAGCTCGGGATCGTCCAGAAGCATGGGCGCGGTGAAGGTGAGCCGCAGGTCGACCCCGCCGCAGGCGAAGTCATAGATGGTGCGCGTGGCCTGAACGTCGGCCGAGATCTGCTCGGCGGTGGCGTCCATCACTATGGCGTCGTTGCTGCGTTTGTAGAGTCCCATATCGACCAGCGCGCCGCCCGTGCGGTTGTTGCAGTGCGCCGCGAGCACGATCCTGCCGTCGGCGGCCGTGGCGGCCAGCTCGGCCGGGATCTCCACCCAGCGGTCCTTTTTCCATTCGTAGGGGGTCGATACGATCTGCCTGCCGTTGAAATAGAGCTGGAAGGTGTCGTCGTGCGAGTACTTGACCATCAGCGTGCTGTTCCTCAGCTCGGCCGGATCGACCTCCACGGTGCGGCGCACCCATATGTCCTTGGTGAGCCACGGCGTGTGGATGTTGGTCTCCTCGGGGGTGCCGAACGCCGCCTCGCCGCGCTTCCACGACCTGTCGTCGAAGCCGGTCTCCTGCCAGCCCTCGCGCGGAGCGTCGAAGGTGTAGGCGCCGGTCCACGCCTGCTCGTACGATATGGGGGCCATGCCCGACACGGGGCTGACCTCCTCGCCCATGAAACGGTACAGCTTGCCGTCGACGCGCAGGGTTCCCATCAGGGGAAAGTCGTGACCGGTCCAGTGCTTGACCTGACTGTCGTACAGCCGGTCGGTGGTCGACCATGCGCTGGTGTAGGGGTCGATGGTGATGAGCGGATAGGCCGGGGCGCGCAGTTCGTTCTTCACCGCTTCGGGAGCGGAGCACGAGGCGAGTATTGCCGCCGATGCCGCCGCTAACAGGAGTCTTCTTGTCATAATTCTGATTTATGGATTTAATTATTCGGTTTCTGCCGGCAAATATAGGCATTTTATCAGTTTTTACCTATTTTTGCCGGATCGAAAATATTGGAAGCGATTATGATAAGAAAAATTACACTGTCTCTGCTCGCGTCGGTCATGCTGGCCGCCGCGGCGCAGGCCGACGAGGGCATGTGGCTGCCGTGCCTGATCGGGTCGCGCATAAAGGATATGCGCAGCAAGGGTTTCCGCCTTACGGCCGACGACATCTATTCGGTCAACAAGGCGTCGATGAAGGATGCCGTGGTGCTCTTCGGCAGCGGCTGCACGGGCGAGTTCGTGTCGGGCGAGGGTCTGCTGCTCACCAACCATCACTGCGGCTACGGCTCGATACAGAGCCTCTCGTCGGTCGAGCACGACTATCTTACGCACGGTTTCTGGGCGCCGTCGCGCGACGGCGAGCTGCCGGTGCCGGGCCTCACGGTGCGCATACTCGTGCGCATGGAGGATGTGACCGCACGTGTGGCGGCGGGCGAGAAGCCCGAGGCCATAGCTGCGGCTGTGACCGACGCCGAGGGCTATGCCGCCGCCGTGCAGCCGATGTATTACGGCAATCAGTATTTCCTGTTCGTGTACGAGGTGTTCCGCGACGTGCGTCTGGTGGGTACTCCGCCCTCGTCGATAGGCAAGTTCGGCGGCGATACCGACAACTGGGTGTGGCCGCGCCATACGGGCGACTTCTCGGTGTTCCGCGTCTATGCCGGAGCGGACAACCGTCCGGCTGACTACTCGAAGGATAACCGGCCCTATCGTCCCAAGTGCCATTTCCCCATCTCGACGAAGGGTGTGGCCGTGGGCGATTTCACCATGATATACGGATTCCCGGGCAGCACGCAGGAGTATGTCACCTCGGATGCCGTGGAGTATGTGGCCGAGGTGTCGGATCCCATGAAGATAGCGCTGCGCACGCAGCGGCTCGACATCATCACGGCCGCGCAGGCCGAGGATGCGGCCGTGCGCATACAGTATGCCTCGAAGCACGCCTCGATAGCCAACGCATGGAAGAAGTGGC
>CAZFIN010000110.1:0-5164 GCA_964519525.1 uncultured Alistipes sp.
GAAGGCTCCTTGCCGCTCTTGGCCAGCCAGCCGAACAGCGCGATAGACACCGGAGTGAGGGCCACGACGAAGAAGGGATTGAACTGCTGGAAGATCTCGGCATCGACCTTGACCTCGGCGGGCAGACGCATGTACTGTACCGCGAGCACGGCGACAGAAGCCGCTATAACGCAGCCCGACACCAGACGGCCCTTGTTGGAATCGCTCTGGAGCAGCGACGAGATGGCATAGACGATGAAGATCACCAGAACGAGGTTCCACACGTTGAACATCATGCCCTCGACGCCCGAAGCGCTGTGGCGCGTGAACTCGTCGGCGAAGTAGGTGAGCGTGAGTCCGTTCTGGTGGAAGGCCATCCAGAAGAAGATCACCACGGCGAAAACGAGGCACAGGGCCACGATGCGCGACTTGGTCTCCTCCTTCGAAAGCTCGCGCACAGGCTCCTGAGCGCTGTCCTTCTTCTTGGCTCCGCCCTCGGCATGCCTGAACGTGCTGCGGAAGGCGTAGTAGATGGCGATGGATATGATGAGCGATACGCAGGCCACGGCGAAGGCGAAATGGTAGGCCGTGCCCTCGTCGAGTCCCAGCGAGTCGATGGCGTAGTTCTTGATGCTCACGGCAGCCGACGGGGCGAACAGTGCGCCGATGTTGATGGCCATATAGAAGATCGAGAACGCCGAATCGCGCTTCGACTCGTACTCGGGGTTATCGTAGAGGTTGCCCACCAGCACCTGAAGGTTGCCCTTGAACAGACCCGTGCCGCAGCTGATGAGCAGCAGGGCGCCGTACATGCCGGCAAGCGCCGTACCGCCCGAACCCAGCGGCAGGGACAGGAAAGCGTAGCCGAGGAACATGATGATGATGCCGATGGTGACCATTTTTCCGTAACCGAACTTGTCGGCCAGAATACCTCCGACGAAGGGGAGGAAGTAGACGAACATGAGGAACGTCGAGTAGATTTGCCCCGCATCGGCCGCCGAAAGGCCGAAGTTGGCCTTCAGGTAGAGGACGAATACGGCAAGCATGGTGTAGTAGCCGAAGCGTTCGCCGGTGTTGGCGAGAGCGAGGGCGTACAGACCTTTTGGTTGTCCTTTGAACATAGTTTTACTCAGTAGTTTTAATGTTAATACAGACGCTTGACGCGAATTTGACACAAATATAGAAAAAATATCCTATATTTGTATAGGAATCAATCGAAAATAGCCATGGACACCACCAACGCAAAACTCGGGATGGTCGAACGCGACGAGTGGCTGCATCCGGTCGCCGACCGCATAGCCGAACGCCACGAGCGATACATGCGACGCATGAAAGAGATAACAGCGCAGGCCGGCTCGATAGTCGACTACGCCAACGGATACCGCTATTTCGGATGGCAGCGCGACGACGGACTGAACGGATGGTGGTTCCGCGAATGGCTGCCCGAGGCGATCGACGCATACATATTCGGCGACTTCAACTCGTGGCAGCGCACGCAGCTGCGGCTGGACAAGGGCGAGGGCGGAGTGTGGAGCGCGTTCTTCCCCGACGCGATGTACGGCCACCTGCTCACGCACGGATCGCTCTACAAACTGCACGTGCACGGCGCAAACGGCTGGCACGACCGCATACCAGCATACGCCACGCGCGTGGTGCAGGACGAGCGGACGAAGAACTTCACGGCGCAGTTCTGGAATCCCGAACCATACAGGTGGCGCTGCGACGGATTCGACATGGCCGCGGCGGGCGAGCTGATGATATACGAGGCGCACACGGGCATGGCGCAGGAGCGCGAGGGCGTGGGAACGTATGCCGAATTCACCGAAACGGTACTGCCGCGCATCAAGGATGCGGGGTACAACGCCGTGCAGATGATGGCCATAGCCGAGCACCCCTACTACGGGTCGTTCGGCTACCACGTGTCGAACTTCTTCGCACCCTCGTCGCGGTTCGGCACGCCTGAGGAGCTGAAACGGCTGATCGACACGGCGCACGGAATGGGGATAGGCGTCATTATGGATCTGGTGCACGCCCACTACGTGAGGAACATGAACGAAGGCATAAACGAACTGGACGGATCGGACCACCACTATTCGAAAGCGGGCGAGGCCGGATACCAGCGCTACTGGGACTCGCAGATATTCGACTACGGCAAGGGAGGCGTGGAGCATTTCCTGCTGTCGAACGTGAAATACTGGCTGGACGAGTTCCGTTTCGACGGGTTCCGTTTCGACGGAGTGACCTCGATGATATACCATCACCGCGGATACACGGATTTCGACTGCCGCGAGAAGTTCTTCGACGAGGGGGTCGATCTCGACGCGATGACATATCTGACGCTGGCCAACCGGCTCGTACACGAGTTCAGGCCCTCGGCCGTGACGATAGCCGAGGAGGTGAGCGGAATGCCGGGAATGTGCCATGCGGCAGAGGAGGGCGGCGTGGGATTCGATTACAGGCTCGGAATGGCCATACCCGACTTCTGGATACGCATGCTGAAGGACACGCCCGACGAGCAGTGGAACATATGGGAGATGTGGAACGTACTGACGGGCCGTCTGCCCGACGTGAGGACGGTGGCCTACGCCGAGTCGCACGATCAGGCGCTCGTGGGCGACCAGACCATAGCATTCCGGCTGATGGACAAGGCGATGTACGACGCGATGGACCGCCGGAGCAGCAGCATAACGGTCGACCGCGGAATGGCGCTGCACAAGATGATACGGCTGGTGACAATAGCCGCCGGAGGCGACGCCTATCTGGCGTTCATGGGCAACGAGTTCGGCCATCCGGAGTGGATCGACTTCCCGCGCGAGGGCAACGGATGGTCATACGCACATGCGCGCCGACAGTGGTCGCTGCGCGACAGCAGCGAGCTGCGCTACTCCTATCTGGCCGACTTCGACCGCGAGATGCTGCGGCTGGTGCGCGAGCACAGGGTGCTGTCGGACGGCTACCCCTACAACCTGCTCATGGACGAGGACAACAAGACGATGGTGTTCACGCACCGCGATCTGCTGTTCGTGTTCAACTGGCATCCCACGGCGTCGGTGCCCGACTACGAGCTGCCCGTGCGCGAGGCGGGAAAATATGTGCTGGCGCTGTCGACCGACGAGGAGCGGTTCGGAGGAATGGGACGTCAGTGCGAGGGCGAGGAGCACTTCTCGTTCCAGCCGGATGACGACGGGGACCGGCCGCACATACGGATATACAACACGGCACGCACGGCGGCGGTGTTCAGAAGATATGAATGACGAAAAAAATCCTGCCTCTGTACAGAGGCAGGATTTTTAAGTTCGGCGCGTTCCGCCGCTGATGCCGCGCACGCATGTACGCGGCATCAGCAGGGCCGGCCGCACGGAGTCACCGGCGCTTGCGCGAGGTCTTGTCGTCGACCGAATTGCCCTGAATGGTTATGAGGCGCACGTCGTCGGAAACGTTGGTGTAGATCTGTATCACGCGATGGAATATTCCAGCCTCGATCTTGTGAGGCTCGTACTTGATCTTGATTACGGCCGACTCGCCCGGCAGGACCGGCCGGCGCGAATAGGTCACGGTAAGGCACGAGCACGACTTGGTGATCTTCTTGATGACCAGCGGGGCGTCGCCGTCGTTGACGAAACGGAACTCCTTGATAAGGTCGCCGCCGTGACGCGCCACATCGCCGAAGTCGTGCGACGTGCGCTCGAACGTCATGTGAGGGCCGCCGCCCTTGCGCGTCTCGTGACGCTGCCGGCCGAAGATCGACGTGAACGGCTCCGAGGCCGCAGCGGCCGAGAAAACGAGCGCCGCCGACACCGCGAGAACGGCATGATGCAAGAATCGTGATTTCATAGTGCGTCCGCAGGCTAATTCAGTTTGAATGTATACGTTATCGTTCCGCCCTGCACGAAGCTGCGGCTCTCGGTGAAACGGGCGCGCTTGGCGGCGTCGATGGCGGCGGCTATGAGCGCCGCATCGGACGAGGTGGAGCCCTTGGGCTCGTAGGTGGCGCCGGTGACCCTGCCGTGCTGGTCGACAGTCACGCGGATGACTATCTTTCCGCCCGTGTTGCCCGGATAGGACGGCACGGGCAGAGCACCCACCAGACCGCGGCCGCGCAGACCCTCGTCGAGCTGGTCGTTGCCCACGGGATTCAGGCCGCCGCCGTCACCGCTGGCCAGATTCTCGTCGCCCTCGCGGGCATAGGGGTTGCCCAGATCCTCGGGCTCGTCGACACCGCCCTTGTTGCTGTGGAATATGGCGCGGCTGTTCACCGTCTGCGTCTTCTCGTCGGTACCCGTGACCTGCTGCGAGTTCTCGCGCACGGTGGATAGATTCTCGTGGCGCGGAGTATGCGTGCTGACCTCGGGACGTGGACGCGGCTTGGGCTTGGGAGGCTGGTCCTCGATCACGATCTCGATCATGACCGGCGTTTCGGCCACCGTGACGGGGATGTAGACCAGCAGCATCAGAGCTATGACGACCACGACGTAGGCCGCTGCGGCCACGCCTCCGTACAGTTTAGGTCTGTCGTCCTTTTCATCGTAGTAATTCATAATCTAAAGTATTCGGATCATACGATCCCGTTCAAAAACGCATCGGACGGTTGCGCCCGGGCATCCTTAGGCCGTCCGTGCGGACGGCCTAAGGCGCATTGTCAGGGCTGCGTGGCCGCTATGAGTTTGTAGCCGTTGTCCTTGGCGATGTTCATCACCTGCACGATCTCGTCCCACTGGACGGTGCGGTCGGCATGGAGCGACACGGTGGGCTCCTCCTGCCCCTGAAGACGCGTCTTCAGGGCACGGGCCACGCCCTCGCGCGAGCCGACGTTCTCCAGTTCGACGTAATAGATGTAGCGTCCGGCCCCGGCATCCTTGATCGACACCGTGGTGACGGCCTTGTCCTTGAGCTGATTGGCGCTCTTGGGCAGCATCAGCTTCACCGCGTTGGGATTAATCAGCGTGGTGGCTATGATCATGAAGATCAGCAGCAGGAACATGAGGTCGGTCATCGACGACGCCGAGAAGGAATTGTTGACCTTCGATCCTCGTTTGATTGCCATAACTGATTATTTTACGGGTTGATTCAGAATATCCATGAACGCTATCGAGTTGGCCTCCATCTGGAACACCAGCTTCTCGATGCGGGCCACCAGATAGTTGTAGCCGAAATAGGCCGGGATACCGACAACCAGACCGGCAAC
>CAZFIN010000111.1:0-5070 GCA_964519525.1 uncultured Alistipes sp.
CCTCGAAACCCGAGTATGCCCACCTGCTCGACTCGCTGCATGCCGCCTACACGGTGCTCAACCCCGAGCGTTACGTGCAGGAGCTTATGTCGGAGTCGGTCGACGCCATCGAGGCGTTCGGTTTCGCGCGAGCGATAGTCGCGTCCAAGCGACGGACCCAGTCCGACGAGGCCTTCGCCGCGGCGCTGAAGGGCATGACGGCCCGGTTCATGAAGGACTATTCGCAGAAGATCGACCGCGCCATAGCGTGCCGCATGCTCGACGAGTTCCTGAAGCGCATGCCCGCCGATCGCATTCCCGCCGCAGTCACGGCTGCCGTGGCCGAGCATGGCGGCGTCGAGGGGTGCATCGGCTGGCTCTACGACAACACGGGGCTGCTGTCGGGCGCGCCCGACCCCGCGGCGATCGACGACGACGTTATCGTGCGCTTCACCGCGCTGTTCGACCCCGTGCGCAAACATGGCGACCTGCCGTCGGTGGCCAAGTGGTACGCCCCCTACGTGCGGGCGCTCATGGAGTGGGACCGCAGCCGCGCGTTCTTCCCCGACGCCAACCTCACGCTGCGCGTCGCCTACGGCTCGGTGGCCGGTTACGAGTATGCCGACGGCGAGTATCACCGTCCGGTGTCGACGCTGGAGGGCGTGATCGAGAAGGACAACCCCGACATATACGATTACGACGTGCCGCAGAGCCTGCGCGACATCCACGCCGCCAAGGATTACGGCCGCTGGGGCTGCAATGTGGCCGGACGGCTCACCGTGCCCGTATGTTTCATCGCCACCAACCATACGTCGGGCGGCAACTCGGGCTCGCCCGTCATAAACGGCCGCGGCGAGCTGATAGGCATCAATTTCGACCGCACGTGGCGTTCGACGATGAGCGATATGGAGTTCGATCCGTCGGTGTGCCGCAACATATCGGTCGACATACGTTACGTGCTGTTCACGATCGACCGCATAGGCGGCGCGTCGTATCTGCTCGAGGAGATGGACCTGCGTTGACCGGCGCGGGAAACTGAAAGGATGTAAGGTAAAATGTTCGAATCACTCTTCCTGAACCACTCGGCCCTGCAGGCCGTGGTGGTGGTCTCGCTGATATGCGCCGCGGGACTGATCTTCGGCAAGGTCCGCATAGCGGGCGTGTCGCTCGGCGTGACGTTCGTGTTCTTCGCCGGTATCGTGGCCGGCCATTTCGGCATGACGATAGATCCGCAGATGCTGCTGTTCGCCGAGAATTTCGGTCTGGTGGTGTTCGTCTACTCGCTCGGATTGCAGGTCGGCCCGGGATTCATGAGCGCGTTCCGCTCGGGCGGGGTCAAGCTCAACATGCTGGGACTGGCCGTGATAATGCTCGGTACGGTCATGGCCGTCGGGTTCAGTTTCGCGTTCGGCATACCGCTGCCCGACATGGTGGGCGTGCTGTGCGGCGCCACCACCAACACCCCTGCGCTCGGTGCCTCGCAGCAGACGCTGGCGCAGCTGGGGCTGCCCACGTCGGCTCCGGCGCTCAGCTGTGCGGTGACATATCCGTTGGGCGTGGTGGGCGTGATAATGGCCATCCTGCTGATGCACCGTCTGTGGGTGCGCCGGAGCGACATCGCGGCGCCGAACGAGGAGCATGTGAACAACACGTTCATCGCCACGCTGCGCGTGCAGAATCCGGGAGTGTTCGGACGCGACATGCACACCGTGGCCGAACTTACGCACGTGCCCTTCGTCATCTCGCGTCTGTGGCGCGACGGACGGGTGATGCTGCCGTCGAACGACACGGTAATCCGCGAGGGCGACCGTGTGCTGGTGGTTACCTCGCGCAAGGACATCGACACGGTCGAGGCGATGATCGGCAAGCGCGAGAGCATCGACTGGAACCGCGAGAATGTCGACTGGAACGCCATCGACAGCCAGCTGGTGTCGCGGCGGATAATCATCACGCGTCCCGAGATAAACGGCAAGCGCCTCGGTTCGCTGCGGCTGCGCAACAGCTACGGAATAAACATAAGCCGCATCTACCGCAGCGGCGTGGCCCTGCTGGCCACGCCCGACTTGATGTTGCAGACGGGCGACTGCGTGGTGGTGGTCGGCAGCGGCGTGGCCGTCGAGAAGGTGGAACACGTGCTGGGCAACGCCGAGAAGGAGCTGAACGAGCCTAATCTGACGTCGATATACATAGGTCTGGTGCTGGGCCTCATGCTTGGCGCCGTGCCGCTGTCGCTGCCCGGAATAGCCGTGCCGGTCAAGCTGGGACTTGCCGGCGGCCCGATCATCGTGGGTATACTGATCGGAACCTACGGCCCGCGTCTGCGTCTGGTGACCTACACCACGCGCAGCGCCAACCTTATGCTGCGCGGATTCGGCCTGTCGCTCTATCTGGCGTGTCTGGGACTCAGCTCGGGCGGCGATTTCTTCGAGACGGCCGTGAGCCGGGCCGGACTTACGTGGGTGGGGCTGGGATTCCTCATCACGCTGCTGCCTACCGTGGCGGTCGGCATGGCCGCGGTGCGCTGGGCCCGGCTCGATTTCGGATCGGCGTGCGGCATGCTGTGCGGCAGCATGGCCAATCCCATGGCGCTGAACTATGCGAACGACACGGTGCCGGGCGAGTACGCCTCGGTGGCATATGCGACGGTGTACCCGCTGTCGATGTTCGTCAGGGTGGTGGTGGCGCAGCTCGTGCTGATGCTGTTTTTGTAATTAAATTGCACCGGCGGAGGATTTTTTCGCCTAAAATTTTGCAGTTTGTAAAATAGTGGCTATATTTGCACACCTTTTGAGCGGAATGCGTATCGCGCAAACCGTTCCGGATGGAGAGGCCCAGGTGGTGAAATTGGTAGACACGCTACTTTGAGGGGGTAGTGAACAATTAGGTTCGTGCAAGTTCGAGTCTTGTCCTGGGCACAGAAAACCGCGTTGAACGAGAGTTCGACGCGGTTTTTCTTTGCCGGCAGGGCACCCCGCCGTATTAGGCCTCCTTATATGACAGTGTGCGGAGTAGCTTCGGGATCGAATTGCCGTCAGGTGCCCGAAAGACCGGCGTCGCGCGGGCGGTGACGTCCGTATAAGCGCGGGCTGTCCGTCGCCGCCGAACCGCTATGCGGATGCGCCGGGCCATCCGGCGGCCGGAATACAGGGCCGATAAACGCGGCCCCTGCAGAGTGCTCCGAAATCCGGCCTGATCTGCAATTCCGGCACTGGCCGTTCCTGAGGAAGCACTCCCGCCATCTCTCCGCAAAAGAATTGTGGTGACATGTCTGGTAACATGTCACCACCGGTGTTAGGTTAGTTAGGTTAATGAGAATTGTGGGTCGTCCCACTTTGCTAATACAAAGATAACATAAATTTAATGTTCCTGCAAATAATTCGGACCTCTTTTTATCTCTTTTTCAGCTATTTTCACCGATTCGATATTAAAAAAATTCACAAACTGCCCTCGCCCGGACCGGCTTACAGCGCCATGCTCCCGACCTCGGCGTAGGCCGCGCCGGCCGTCGTTTCGTCCGTGCCGCCTATCCGTATGCTGTCGGCGCCGCTCTCCGCATTGCCGTTGCAATGACGGTTGCGGTAGATGGCCGGTGTGGTGCCGTACTCCTTCTTGAACAGCTTTATGAAGTGCGATGTGTTGGGGAAGGTGCATTCGATGCCTATTTCGGAGATTGATTTCGATGTGGAGATCAGAAGCAGACGCGACTGCATCAGCCGCTGGCGGATGAACCACCGGTGGGGCGGCATGTAGAAGTGGCGTTTGAACTCCTTCTTGAACGATGTGAGCGAGCGGTTGCACAGCGCCGACAGCTCCTCGATGGATATGTCGCAGAAGATGTGGGAGTATATGATCTGTTCGAAATTGTCGCGCGCGGCATCGACGTTGGCGAGTATCTTGCTTTTCAGACAGCCGTCGGATTGCGATATGATGAGGTAGATCAGCTCGGTCATCTTGATGTTCTCGGCCGTCTCGTCGTGCATGAAGTTGTCGTCCTGCAGATAGCTTGCGGCATGGCTGAAGAAGCTGCGCATGGTGGACGAGGCCGGAACGGCCACATGGTTCAGGCGGCGGCACCGGTCGCAATGGTGGGTGTTGGTTATGTTGATCGAATAGCTCATGTTCAGATAGAGCAGTATCCGCTGAAGAAGCTCCGGCGAGTAGTATACGATGATCTGCTCGAACTGCCGCCCCTCCTCGGGTATGTCCTCGACGTAGTGGTTGCCTACTCCCATATAGAATATGTCGCCTTTCGATACGGTGTGACACGCATCGCCGTAATATATGTGTTTGGTTCCGCGGACCACGTACCCAATGGCGTAGCGTGATAGTGTTAACATCTGTATTCCGCAATAATTTGCTCCTACATACTTGACGATCGTCGGCTGATTCTCTTTCTCGGCTTTCATATCTATAATTGTTTTTGGATAATCGCAACAGTTAAACGACTGATTCGATAGTCAAAGATAGTAATAAATATCGTCAACTACAATATTACCGGAATTATATTCAATATTTTTATGTATTTTATCATATTTTAGTCTGTTTGTAATATGAAAATCGGGTGAATTGCGCGATGAATACAATAATAGTCGGGTGTTGGGGCGATATATCGTCAGATATTACAAGGTAAATGCTGTTTCAGCGATAAAATAAACAGCTGGAATCATTCGGGATTCAATATTTAGTTTGATTTATTTGTCATATACCGCGGATGGACGCACAAATGATATGGTTCATCGTGTCATGCGTGCCATATGGTTTGGTTCATATGTCGGGGCGGGTAGGATTGCCATGCGGTGGATAGCCGGTAGGGGAGATCAGCGGACTCTTATGCGGTCGGGGCGCCATGTGGGGTGCGGGATTGTCCGTGTGCTGGGGTTGTGTGGTTCATATGTCGGGGCGGGTAGGATTGCCATGCGGCAGGTAGCCGGGTAGGGGGCGGCGGACTCTTATGCGGTCGGGGCGCCATGCGGGGCGTGGGATTGTCTGTGTGCTGGGGTTGTGTGGTGCATGTGTTGGGACGGGTCGGACTGCAAGCGGTGGATAGCCGGTAGGGGAGATCAGCGGACTCTTATGCGGTCGGGGCGCCAT
>CAZFIN010000112.1:0-4801 GCA_964519525.1 uncultured Alistipes sp.
CGACGCGCGCTTCATGCCCGCCATACTCAAGGGCGTGATGGAGAAGATGGATCAAGGCCCGCTCACCGGTTCATATGCCCGCGACATACGCGTCGTGATCTACGACGGCAAGATGCACCCCGTCGATTCGAACGAAATATCGTTCAAGCTGGCCGCGCGCAACGCGTTCAAGGAGGCGTTCCGCAACGCCGGACCGAAGATCATGGAGCCTATCTATTCAGTAGAGGTGCTCACTCCCAGCGAGTACATGGGTGCCGTGATGAGCGACCTGCAGAACCGCCGCGCCATGATCATGGGCATGGAGTCGGACAAGGGCTTCGACCGCCTGAGCGCCCGCGTGCCTCTGGCCGAGCTGTACCGTTACTCGACGTCGCTCTCGTCGCTCACCTCGGGCGCCGCGACCTACACCATGCAGTTCGCCTCTTACGAGCAGGTTCCCACCGACGTGCAGGACAAGCTGCTCAAGGCATATACCGACACCGACGAGGATTAGAAATATATCGCCTACGGCAACGGCGGACCCCATCGGGGTCCGCCGTTTTCATTGCAGCCGGGGCGGGTTTGTCCCGCCCGTGACGGTTTACCACTTTGTCGCGCGCTCGGTTATTACGCCGTCCTCCATGGTGCACTGTGTGAGGCTACCCTCCTTGCACTGCATGCAGATGTAGAGCATGCTTTCGGCCGAGGTGCAGCGCATCGAGCGGTCGCACGAGGTGGCCACGCGTACTATCGAACCCTCGCCCACGGCGAATACGTCGTCGTCGACCTGAAAGTCGCCCGCACCGCGCAGAATGATATAAACCTCCTCGTTCTGCTTGTGGCTGTGGAAGAACGGTACGGCCGTGCCCGGCTCCAGCGTGCCGAACGACAATTCGCAGCCGGTGAGTCCGGCCGCATCCTTGACGAACGCCTTGCCGGCGAAATCGGCGAGCGTACCTACGGTAACATGGGTGAAAGAGGCACCCGAATCAATTTTCTTAATTTCGCTCATAGTTTTTCGGTGTTTAAGTGCGGAACTGTCCGTTTAAGTTTCATTTTCGTCTGCAAATTTAGCCATTGCACGCCTTTCTGTCAAGTAGATACCTGCCGGTTAGATGGTTACGTGCGGGTAACCATTGCTGACCGTCAGACCGATAGCCGTGTGGTTTTTTCTGCAAATATCCATTGTGCGCTGCCTTCGGCGGGACATCCCTATGCGGGGCCGGTTACCCGAACGCGGGCGTCAGACCGATACGCTGTCCGCCTGCGGACCGTACCGACCGGCTGACCGTGCGGTTGGAGGAGATACGATCCGTAATCCGGCACACACGTTCGAGACTACAAAAACCCCGCCCGACGGGAATGTGTCGGGCGGGGTTGTATGAATCGCGTCGTACGGGGAGGGACTATTTCAGCTCCTTGATGCGCACGTTGCGGAGCTTGATGCCCTGACCGTGGCCGAGGAAACCGATGTGACCCTTCTTGTTGAACAGACCCGGGTGGTTGAGGTGATCGACCGTGTAGGGGTTGTTGCCGCTGCCGTCGGGTGCTACGTTATGACCTTTGCATGCCTTGCGGATGTTGCCGTCGACGATCACCTCGCCGTTGACGATCACCGTGATGTGGTCGCCCTTGGCGCGGATCTCTTCGGTGTTCCATGTGCCCAGTGCGGGCGACACGATACGCTTGGCGGGGATGATGCCGTAAACCGAGCCGTGAACCTGATACTCGCGCAGGTTGGCGTAGATCGGATCGTCGTGGTCGAGGATCTGGATCTCCATGCCGTGGTATGCGGCGTCCACGCCCATCGGGGTGCGGATACCCACGCCGTTGTTGACGCCGGCGCGGTCGAAGCAGAACTCGAAGCGCAGAACGAAGTCGTCGTACTCCTTCACCGAGTAGAGGTTACCCGTGCTGCCGTAAGATGCTGTCACGTACATGTAACCGTCGATAGGCTGGTAAGCGGTGGTGTTGCCCTGCCACTTGTCCATCGACACACCGTCGAAGAGCAGTTCGAAGCCTTCGGCCTCCTCCTCGGCAGAGAGCTTGGTGACGATCGAGTGCGACTCGCGCTCCTTGTTCTCCGAGATGAACTTCTCGATGTCCTTGCGCTTGTAAACGGCGTCGCCGTCGTTGAGCGTCGTGCCTACCTTCTCGAGCAGGGCCTTCACCTCGGCGCTGTAAAACTCGGGATGCTTGGTGGCGATCTCCAGAACGGTGTTGGCGGCGGCCTGAGCTGTCTCGGCGTTGTCCATGTACTCGGCGGCCAGCATCATGCCCTGATAGGTCTGCGTTGCCGACAGAGCCGACAGAACGGTGTTCTTGATGGCCGTCTTGGGCTCGGTCTCGAGAGCCTGACGGTACTTCATGTACTTCTGCTCGCCGTTGAGCTTCTTCGAGGCCTTCACCAGAGCGATATAGCGGTTGAGGGCTGCATCCTTCAGATCGGCACTCGACTTGGCTATGTCGAACATGGGCTGTATCATGGCGTCATCGTTGATGCTGCACATGCCGCCGAATGCGGCGTTGTCCTTGTTGCCGGCCTTGTAACCCTCGATGAGCGTGGGGATCACCTCCGTCGAACCGGTCGCGGCCAGAACGGGATAGTAGATGTGCTTCTTGTCGCCGGCCTTGGCCATGCGCGCCTCGATCATCTTCACCTGATCGGCGGCGGGCTTCTCCTCGATGGCCTTGTTGACGGCGGCGAAGCTCTTGATCTTGCCGCTCTCGTAGAGGTTGCATACGGCGTCGAAGTTATTCTCGGTAACCACGTTGCTCACCACTTCGGCGGCCTTTGCGTCACCGGCCTCGGCGGTGGCCAGCACCTTGGCGGCAGCCTCGGGTATGCGGCGGGTCTTGAGCACCTCGTAAGCCACCAGCTTGCTCGTCTCGCTGCCGTCGAGAGCCTTGACTATACCGGCGTTGATCTTGCCGTTGAACGACAGGAGCGCGTCCTTGGCCACGGTGAGCAGCTCGCCGTTATCCTTCGATGCGGTCTCCACCTTGGCGAGTATGGCGTTCAGGGCCTTGTCGCCGCCGATCTTGCTGGCGGCGCGGATGGCAGCCTCGGCCACAGCGTCGTTGCCGCTGCCGATCTGTGCACATACGGCGTCGGTCTGCGAGGCGGCGTGGTTGGCACCCAGCCAGTTAACGACGTCGATCTTGGCGTCGTCGCTCAGACGGGGCAGCGCGGCGGCCACAGCGGCGTAGGTGTTGTCGTCGGCATAGGCCTCCGAAGCGCGCAGGGCGCCGTAGCGGTATTCGCGCGAGGCGTCCTTGAGGGCCTTGAGCACGATCGGCGTCGCGTTCTGACCCTTAAGCTGTACCATCAGGTCCAGACCGGCCAGACGCACGTTGTCCTTGCCCACCTTCATCAGCTGCTTGGCGGCAGCCTCCACAGCCTTGGGGTTGTGCTTCAGCAGATGGCCGTTGAGCAGCGTGAGATATGCGCCGTAGGCATCGGTCGTCTCGAAAGCGTAACCGGCAGCCTTGGCAGCGGCGGCCAGCACCTTGGCGGCCTTCTCGCCTCCGCTGAGCGCCAGCGCGTTGTTGATCTGCGCGGCCTCCTCGGGCGTTGCGGTCTTCGACCACTCGACGAGTATGTCCTCGGCACCGTGGAAGTGGTGCTTGTAAGATGCTATCTGTGCCAGCAGCGTCTTGCTCAGGCCGTTGGCGTTCTGGTTCTGCATCAGCTCCAGCACTACGTCATCCGTTCCGCTGATGGTGGCCAGCGAACGTGCCGCGAAGTTGCCCAGATACTCGTCGCCGAGCAGTCCGGCGAAGAACTGGGCGTCATCGGCCGTTGCGCACACCTCGAGCACGGTGAGCAGGAACGCCTTGTTGGGATTGTCGCTCACCTTGGCTACGGCGGTCTTCAGACCCTCGCGGACACCGGCGCGCAGCGACTCCTGTCCTTTCGATACGTAAGAGGCTACGCCGTTGAGCGCATACTCCACCGTTGAATTCTTCACGCCCTCGCCTGCGGGCTTGAGCATGACACCGAGCATTGCGATGCCCTCGCTGCCCGTTGCGGCCAGCTCGCCCATGACCTGATTGTACTGGTCGGGAGTCTCGGCCGGCAGTTGGGCCAGAGCGTCGGCGACGATGGTCGAGGTGACGCGGCCCCGTGCATCCTGTGCGTTGATGCTCGCAAAGGGCATCAGCGCCAGCATGGTCAGTATGATAAACAGTCTTTTCATTTGATCTTGCTTGTTTTCGGGTTATGATTAGATTTTCCACGGGCCGCGCATCGGTTGGTCGATGAGCGCATTGGCCGCGTCGTCGTTAATGAATTGCAGTTTCACGGGGTCGAATTCGAGCGTGCGGTTCAGACGCAGCGCGCATACGCCCATGTTGACGATCGTCGCCGAGCGGAATCCGTTGATCTCGTTCAGCGCGAACTTCTCACGCGTGTGGATACACTTTATGAAATCGGTGTTCTGCGGCTCGGGATCGGGCAGCTCCGAAAGTTTGTCCATCACGTTGGGAATCGTGCAGTTGAAGCCCTGATAAACCTTACCTTTGGGACCCTCGATGTAGGGAGCCGTCGGATCGCCGTGGGCCTCGCCCTGCAGGATGATCTGGCAGCCGTCGTCGTAGGTGTAGACGATCTTGCGCCATGTGCCGATGGCGTCGGGGTGCTGCTGCGGAGCGTCGACCTCGACCTTCACGGGCGACGTGTTGTCCTTGCCCAGAATGTACTGCACGGGGTCGATGTAGTGCTGACCCATATCGCCCAGACCGCCGCCGTCGTAGTCCCAGTGGCCGCGGAAGGTCTGGTGCGTGCGGTGCTCGTTGTAGGGCTTATAGGGAGCCGGGCCGA
>CAZFIN010000113.1:0-4671 GCA_964519525.1 uncultured Alistipes sp.
TTGCGTCCCGTGCATGATCCCCACTTGGTGCGCGCGGCGCGGATGGTCACTTTCCCGTAGCGCAGACCCGTCCGTGCGGCGATCTGCTCCACGCGCGGCGGCAGTACTGCCTTGGCCTCGGCGCGCAGCCGCTCTGTCTGTTCGCGGGTGAGGGCAGGGGCTTTCTGTCGTGCGGCGAACTTGCGGCGCGCGGCATCCACCCATTCGGCTTTCGATTCGAGAAACGCCACGGCGCGTTCGAGCGGCACGGATGGCGGAAACGCGAGCCGCACCTCGCCCGTCGGACGCACCGACAGCGATATGCGTCGCGCGCGCCGTGTGCACGACAGCGTGATGTCGCCGAGCGAGGGGTGGTGTAGCGTCTCCTGCATGCCGCTTATTTTATTACCGAGAAGATGTCCTCGGCCGATTCGATCTCGGGCTCTCCGTCGTGCATGGTTATGGTCATACGTTCGAAGACGATCGTCAACGAATCGCTGCGATAGGTGAGGAACTCCTTGGCGTGTTTGCCGAGCCACTCTTCGGTGGGCATGTTGCTGCGCGAGAATCCCGATTGCGCCAGCAGCGAGTCGAGCAGCGCCGCCATATTCATGCGGCGGTCGCCTAATGCTACCTCGCCGTCGTTCTTGTCCGTATTCTCGTCAAGGCGTCTGTATTTTATGGCGTTGACCGCTATGCGGCCGTATCCCTCGACGGGAATGTCGCCGGGGAGTTCGTCGGACCGGTAGTCGTCGTAATAAATGTACAGGCTGCTGTCCGCGGTCTTGACTTCGACCGTTTCGGCATCTTCCCTGTATTGCAGCGCGTATGACTCGGTGATGTTCGACAGCGTGGCGAGATAGTCGTCGCTGCGTCTTATGCCGAACTCTTCGGCCAGACGCCCCGAATCTTTGCGCCCGACATAGTCGAGCGACTGGTACAGACGTCGGTGCAGCGCGCGGTGCAGGGTGTCGGCCTCCGACTTGGGACCGAGACGGAGCGTGCCGTCGTCATTGAGGATGCCCAGCTCTCCGGCCGCCCGTCGGGCACGGCGTACCTGCGAGTCCACGGCCATCTTTCCGGCCCGCAGAGGCGGTATGTAGGTCGAGCAGAACAGCAGCGCGAATGCGGCCAGCGCGACGGTGAGGTAGCGCCCCGTGCGGCGCGAGAGGAACAGCACGATGCACAGCGTCATGATTATTCCGCACAGGATCATGTAGTAACGCCACTCCGTGAGCCCGTATTCCGCCACGCGGCGCAGCGATCCTGTCCAGAACAGCGGCATGAGCGGCAGCGCTATGAGGCTGAAATTGTCGAAATACCGGCGGAACCGCTTGCGGCCGACGAACTGCTGCATGGCTTTCGCGGCCATGGCCGTTATGGTGAAGGCGAAGATCATGTTGGCGACGCCGCCTTTGGGCAGCGACCACAGCAGCAGGATCTTGCCGGCGTAGATGTAGAGTATGGCGGTGTATATCAGCAGCGCCGGCGTTATGATGCAGTTCATCAGCATGTCGACCGTGCCTCCGGCCCCGTGCGTCATGCGCGGGTTGTCCTGCATGGCGAAGAATATGGCGGGAGCGAGCACGACGAGCGAGGTGTATCCCGAGTAAGTGCCTATGTGGTCGACGGGGTCGAGATCGAAGATGTATATCACCGACTGGTAGGTGAGCCAGAACAGCAGGTGTATGATTTCGGCGAACGTCACGCCGACGGCCGCCGACATGGCCGTGTGGGCCGCCTCGCCGATGAACCGTGCGTTGTCGCGTCTCATCCGGAACGTGAGCACCAGCAGCGGCAGCAGGCCGATGTTGGTCGCCGCGTACTCCGTCGTGTCGACCCATTCGGCGACGCCCGCCCAGAGCGCCGTCGCGGCGTATGGGATCAGCCACAGACGGTAGAGCATGCGCGCCCGTCCGCGGCGGACGGTGGCGACGTTGAGGCAGTATGCCGTGACGAAGAATATCGCCGCGAGCAGTGCCGGGCGCATCCACGGCGCGATACGGTGCGGATATTCGGTGTCGGTGTCCAGAACGCACATCGCAATGCAGGCGTGCAGCGCTATGAGCATCTCAACGGGATGTGCCGTCAACGACCGCATGACGGTCTGCGCTACGGCGGCGGTTTTACGTATGATTCGTTTCAGCATGGCGTGAATGTTTTTCGTAATCGTCGGGATCGGGTTGCTGCAATGAGCGGGCCGCAGTCTTGCCGGACCGGACGAATCGCTGTCAGTGCGCCGGCCGGTGAGTGCGTTCCCGTCAGTCGCCTATGCGCTGGCGTACTGTCTCGAACAGCATGACGGCGGCTGCGGCCGACACGTTGAGCGACTCCACGGCCCCGATCATGGGTATGGCCAGCTGCTCGTCGCACAGTTTCAGCACCTCCTTCGATATGCCGGTATCCTCCGATCCCATTATGATCACCGTGGGCTTGCGCAGGTCGGCGTCGTAGAGCAGCTTGCGGCTCTTCTCGGTGGCGGCCACGGCCTGAAATCCCTCGGCCTGAAGAGCCTTCACGGTGTTGCGCACCGATCCCACGCGGCATACGGGTATGCGGCTCAGCGCTCCGGCCGACGAACGCATGGCCTCGGAGTTCACCGGAGCCGAGTTCTTGAGCGGGGTGATGAGTCCGTGCACCCCCGCGCATTCGGCCGAGCGTGCTATGCCGCCGAAGTTGCGCACGTCGGTCACGCCGTCGAACAGCACGATTAGCGGCGTCTCGTCGTCGGGCACGCGCTCCAGAATGTCGTTCAGTTCGACGTACTCGATGGGCGCTATCTGCGCCACGGCGCCCTGATGGTTGCCTTTCACGAGGCGGTTGAGTTTCTCGGCGGGCACCTCCTGCACGCGTATGCGGTGGCGGAAGGCCAGATCGCGCAGTTCGGTCATCAGCTGGCCTTCGGCGCCCTTGCGCAGGTAGAGTTTCTCGATCTGCTTGCCCGATTCTATTGCTTCGGCCACGGGACGTATGCCGAATACGATGTTGTTGTCCATGTTCAGTTCTGTTTTTGATGTTTTATGCTGTCGCACATCTCGATGAAGCGGCCGACGATGGGTTTGGCCCCGTGCTGCCGGTCGAACGGGAGCGCATAGTCGGTGCGTCCGCGCACGGGGAAGCCGTTGAGCCACGAGTCGCCGTCGCTCACGCCCCAGAACGTGAGGCGCGAGATGTCGTCGCTGTGTCGCAATATTATGTCCAGCGCCTGCTCCATGCGGGCGTGCCATGCGGCATAGGCCCCGGCGGGCAGCGAGTCGGGATAGGGGTTGAGCGCGCTGCTGCCGTTCATGCCGCCCTGTCCGACGTCGGCCCCCGTGTATGCCGAGGGCAGGGCGCTCATGTCGAACTCGGTTATCATAACCCTTACGCCCGCGTCGGCATAGGCGCTGATGCTCTTTTCGTACTCGGCGAAGTCGGGATGGTTCATACCCATGTGGCTCTGCATGCCCACGGCGTCGATGCGCAGCCCGCGGCGGCGCAGTTCGCCTATGAGCTTCACCACAGCGTTGCGCTTGCCCTCGAACCACATGTTGTAGTCGTTGTAGTAGAGCTCGGCGTCGGGGTCGGCCTCGTGCGCGTACTGGAACGCGAGCGGAATGAACTCCTCGCCCAGAATCTCGTAAAACGGCGAGCGGCGGTAGCTGCCGTCCTCCATGATGGCCTCGTTCACCACGTCCCAGCCCTTGACGCGGCCCTTGTAGCGACCCACGACCGTGTGTATGTGCTCTTTCATTATCTGTTTGAGCTCCTCGGCCGTGCGCAGCTCACCGCTTTCGTCCCGGACGAACCAGTGCGGCAGCTGCGAGTGCCATATCAGCGTGTGGCCCGTCACGGTCAGTCCGTGTCGCTGTCCGAAGTCGACGAGGCGGTCGGCCATGTCGAACGTGTAGCGGGCGCGTTCGGGGTGCAGCGACTCGCTCTTCATGCAGTTCTCGGCCACGATGGCGTTGAAATGCTCCGCGACGACTCTCACCCCCGCCGTGTCGAGTCCGGTTATCTGACGTTCGTTGAGGGCCGTACCCACGAGGAAAAGCCCGTCGGCGGCCTGCTTCATCGTGGCGGGTTGCGGCGCGCATGCCGCGAGGGTCAGGGCGGCGGCAATGGCCGCGAATGTCGTTCTGCTGTCCATGGCTGTGTATTGTCTGTTTTACTGGTTTTCGGTGATCTCCAGTTCGTAGCTGGCCTTTTCCCACTCGTGCATCAGGTGGTCGTAGCGGGCTTTCAGTTCGTTGTAGCCTGCGTAGTCGGCCTCGTTGTATTCGGTGGCGGCGGCCAGACGCGCGTCGCATTCGGCTATGCGGCGTTCGAGTTCGGCCAGCTCCGCCTCGATGGTCTCCACGGCCTTGCGCATGCGCCGCAGCTGCTTCTCCTGCTCCTTGCGCTGCTCGTAGGAGAGCTTGCCCGAGGCGTTCTTCCCGGCCGTGTCGCTGCGCTGTGTTGCCGGGGTGTCCCTGCGCTCGATCTCGTGCAGCGACTCCACCTTGCGTTTTTCGAGGAAATAGTATATGCCGCCCAGATACTCCTTTACCCCGCCGTCGCGGAACTCGTATACGCGGTCGACCATCCCGTCCAGAAAATCGCGGTCGTGCGACACGACCACCACCGTGCCGTCGTACTTCTGTATGGCGCGCTTGAGTATGTCTTTCGAGCGCATGTCCATGTGGTTGGTCGGCTCGTCGAGCACCAGCAGGT
>CAZFIN010000114.1:0-4559 GCA_964519525.1 uncultured Alistipes sp.
CACTGGGAGCGGCGCGAAAACCAGCGTTTTCCCGGAGCGCTGTGCATCATTCCGGTTTCGTCGATCATCAAGCGCAAGCTGATGGGCATCGAGTACGGTGTGGCCATGATCTCCGAAGGCGTGTTCCACGCCCTTAGCGACGAGGAGATCCGCAACTCGGGCATCCACTTCACCTACGACGACCACGGCCACCCCGAGCTGGGCAAGGTGTCGAAGGCCAACATCTTCAACGAGCTGCTCGAAAACAAGCTCAAGGAGCTGAAGATAAAGGTCAAGTCGCGCCCCGTCGAGATCGGTTACGAGGTACGCTGCCAGACCCCGATCGCTTACGATCTGGTTTACTGCTCGGAGCTGGGTATGGGTGTCTACAAGCTCTTCTCGGAGGGCAAGACCGGCTGCATGGTGTACATCTCGCAGGACGGTTTCGTATCGCCGCTCTACCTCAAGGATCTTCAGGATCCCGCCACGGGCAAGATTCCGCCCCGTCTGGTGAACATCGCCTCGGACAAGATCCAGCAGGTGATCGACAACATCATGAACTACATCACGCCCGAGGACTACGAGGCCGCAAAGGCATACGTAGCCGATCCCGAGGCATACGATTTCAAGAAGATTCTCAACTGGTAATGGCGCCGGTGCGGATACCTGTCCGCAGCCTACGGCCGCAATACCGTGCGACAGAGGATGTGCCGAATATTCGGCACATCCTCTGTCTTTCCGGGTCGCAGCCCCGCAATGCAGGGCTCCGCGCTCCGTGTCCGGCAATCCGCAAGCATGCGGCCGCACTTTTTTTTGCGGAGACCGCATAATAAAGCGGTCAGGCGTGCCGTTATAAATGCGAAACGAAAAAAACGATACATTGCCTATGGTTTAAATTGCCTTTTTTTGAATTGTTGACAACAACGTAAAACTTTGTGTTATTATGAAAAAGACGGCATTTTTATTTTTAGGAGCAGTCGTCGTATCGGCTGCGGCAGGCGGACTCACCGCTTGGGGAGTTGACAGATACCTTTCTCATGAGGATGCGGCATACCGCCGCAGCGTCACCGGATCGTGGGACGATGCCGACCGGCAGGCCGGCAACCACTTCACGGCCTATCAGTCCGAACAGTATCCCGACCTCACATACGCGGCCGAGAATGCGGTGAAAGCCGTTGTGAACATCGAGGCGGTGCGCGAGGTGCAGTACGGCGGCCGCGGACAGGGCTCCTACGATCCGTTCTACGAATTTTTCGGCATCCCCTACGGCGGCCGCGGACAGGGCGAGCCGCAGACCCGCGAACAGCGTGCCGGAGGCTCGGGCGTAATCATCTCGGCCGACGGCTACATCGTCACCAACAACCATGTGGTCGAGGAGTCGACCAAGCTCAAGGTGAAGCTCAACGACGGCCGCACGTTCGACGCCCGTCTCGTCGGCACCGACCCCACTGCCGACGTGGCCCTCATCAAGATCGAGGCCGAGGACCTTCCCACCATCCCGTTCGGCAAGTCGGACGACCTGCGTCTGGGTGAATGGGTTCTGGCCATCGGATCGCCTTTCGACCTGCAGTCGACCATCACGGCCGGCATCGTCAGCGCCAAGGCGCGCCAGCTGGGCGTCATCCCCAACGAGCTGCGCGTGGAGTCGTTCATCCAGACCGACGCGGCTGTCAATCCCGGCAACTCGGGCGGCGCGCTGGTCAACACGCGCGGCGAGCTGGTGGGCATCAACACCGTCATCAAGTCGTCGACCGGAGTCTACATGGGCTACTCGTTCGCCGTGCCCGAGAGCATCGTGCGCAAGGTGGTAGTCGACCTTAAGGAGTACGGAGTGGTTCAGCGCGCAATGCTCGGCATCAGCTACCGCGCCATCGACGACCGGTTCATCGAGGAGGAAGGCAAGGAGCTTGGCATCGACAATGCGGGCGGACTCTACGTGGCGTCGGTAGTCAACGACAGCGCAGCCGCCGAGGCCGGCATACGCAAGGGCGACATCATAACCGCAATCGACGGCGTGAAGACCGACGACGCATCGACCATGATGGAGAAGATGGCGCAGCACCGTCCCAACGACAGGATCACCGTCACCGTCAAGCGCAACGGTTCGACCAAGAACATCGACGTGACACTGAAGAACCGCGTGGGCAAGAACGAACTCATAACCCGCGAGACGGTCGACGTGGCCGAGGTATTGGGCGGCAAATTCGCCGACGCCGGCAAGAAGCTGTGCGACAAGCTGGAGATCCGCGGCGGCGTGCAGGTGATGAGCGTCAAGCGCGGCGGTCTGCTCGAAAGGGCAAGGGTGCGCGAAGGCTTCGTCATCACCCACATCAACGACCGTCCCGTGAAATCGCTCGGCGACTTGGAGCGCATGACCGACCGCATAGCCACCATCGACGGGGTATATCCCGACGGCCGCGCATCGAGCTACGTGATGGTGGAATAGCACGGCTCACCGCCGATACGGACAAAATTCTAAGGTTTATCCGAATGTCCCGACACCCGAAAGGTGCCGGGGCATTCTTTTTTGCCGCCGCCGACAGCTGTGTACGATTTAGGTTTCGCCGCTATCCGCTTCGGGCATTCACATCCATCTGTTCAACACACGGGGCCTGCGGTCACTGGTCGCAGGCCGAGGAGTGAGCAATAGCGAACCTCCGCACGCGGGAGGCTGCGGCTCGCGCGCGACCGTGTCGCAGCCGCCGGACCGCAGTTGCAGACACGGCCGCGAGCTGCAAATCGCAGCCGCCGGCCCGCAGGTAAGTCAGCCCATGCACCGGACACAGCGCAAAAACGCGGAGCCGATCCTGCGACCGGCCCCGCGCTCTTCTCAAAAAACCTGATCCTTAACCTTCGGGAAACCCGCATACGATTCCGCACCGGCGTTTCCCCCTAACCGCAACTTACCTTATGAACAACAGTTCGCGGTATTTGGGCAGCGACCACAGCTGATCGTCGATAACCTCCTCCAGCTTGTCCACATGATAGCGTATCTGGTCGAAGTACACGGCCACCGTATCGTGATACATTATCGCCTTCTCGCGCTGGTCCTCCACCCGGTTGGCCACCTTGCGCGCCTCGACCATATCCTCCACCATCTTCTGTATCGTGGCCGAATGCTTCTGTATCGTCTTGATGAGGTCGATGTCCGAATCGAACTTTATGCCCAGCGACTTCATCTTGTAGGCCTTGTCCAGCAGCACCGACTCGTACTTCGAGGCGATGGGTATGATGTGGTTCATCGTGATGTCGCCCAGCACGCGCGCCTCGATCTGTATCTTCTTGGTGTAGGTCTCCCACTTCACCTCGGTGCGGGCTTGCAGCTCCACTTTCGAGAACACGCCCATGTCGCTGAACATCTTCTCGCTGGCGGGATCGAGGTAACGGTCGAAGATCAGCGGCGCCGAGGTCTCGCAGTCCAGCCCGCGGCGGGCGGCCTCCGCCTTCCATTCGTCCGAATAGCCGTTGCCGTCGAAATGCACGGGACGGCACTCCCTTATCATCTGCTTCAGCAGTTCGTATATGGCCTTCTCCTTCTTGGTGCCGCTCTCGACCTTGGCGTCGACCTTGGCCTTGAACTCGGTGAGCTGCTCGGCCATAGCCGTGCAGAGGGTAATCATCGCCTCGGCGCAGTTATCCGACGAACCTACGGCGCGGAACTCGAAACGGTTGCCCGTGAACGCGAAGGGGGAGGTACGGTTGCGGTCGGTGTTGTCGAGCAGGATCGAGGGTATCTGCGACACGCCGCTCATCTTCAGCACGCTCTTGGCATCGAAGCGTATGGCGTCGTCGCCCTTGCTCTTCTCCAGCTTTTCGAGCACCGACGAGATCTGCGTGCCGAGGAACGTCGATATGATCGCAGGGGGCTCCTCGTTGGCACCCAGACGGTGGGCGTTGGTGGCGCTCATGATCGAGGCCTTGAGCAGACCGTTGTGCTTGTACACTGCGGCCATGGCGTTCACGAGGAAGGTTATGAACTGTAAATTCTCAGCCGCCGTCTTGCCCGGGCCGAACAGATTCACGCCCGTGTCGGTGCCCAGCGACCAGTTGTTGTGCTTGCCCGAGCCGTTGATGCCCTTGAACGGCTTCTCGTGCAGCAGCACGCGGAAGTTGTGACGGCGGGCTATCTTGTCCATTATGGTCATCAGCAACTGGTTGTGGTCATTGGCCAGATTGGCCTCCTCGTACACCGGAGCCAGCTCGAACTGATTGGGCGCCACCTCGTTGTGACGGGTCTTGAGCGGAATGCCCAGCTTCAGGCTCTCGTACTCCAGATCCTTCATGAAGTTGATCACACGCGAGGGTATGGCACCGAAATAGTGATCCTCCAGCTGCTGGTTCTTGGCCGACTCGTGGCCCATCAGCGTGCGGCCCGTGAGCACGAGGTCGGGACGCGCGGCCCACAGACTCTCGTCGACGAGGAAATACTCCTGCTCCCAGCCCAGATATGTGTAGACACGGTTGACGTTCTTGTCGAAATAGCGGCACACCTCGGTAGCGGCCTTGTCCACGGCCGAGATCGAACGCAGCAGGGGCACCTTGTAGTCGAGCGCCTCGCCCGTGTAGGCGATGAATACGGT
>CAZFIN010000115.1:0-4403 GCA_964519525.1 uncultured Alistipes sp.
CGACCAGTGGCGCGCCATAAGCTCGCTTCTGCGCGGCCACTACGACGTCGACGTCGACGACTTCTACTGCGCCATACTTCCCACCGCCACCCAGTATGCCCGCAACGCCATATTCGCCGGCCTGATGCCTCTGGCCATCGACCGCATGATGCCCGACAAGTGGCTTAACGACAATGAGGAGGGCGGCAAGAACCAGTACGAGGAGGAGTTCCTCCGCCGCCAGCTCGCCTCGTGCGGCCGCAGCTGCCGGTGGACGTTCGACAAACTGGTGCGCCCCGAGGCCGGCCGCAAGCTGATCGAGAACATCCGCCGCATCTACGATGCCGATTTCTCGGTGATCGTCTACAATTTCCTCGACATACTGTCGCACGCCCGCACCGAGACCGACATCATCCGCGAACTGACCGAGGACGAGGCCTCGTTCCGCTCGCTCACCCGCTCGTGGTTCGAGCATTCCGACCTGTTCGTGCTGCTGAAGCTGCTGTCGGAGCACGGCCATACGGTGATAATCACCTCCGACCACGGCACCATCCGCGTCGACAATCCGGTGAAGGTCACCGGCGACCGCGAGACCTCGCCCAACCTGCGCTACAAGACGGGCCGCAATCTGCAGTACAATCCGCGCGAGGTTTACGAGATCACCCGCCCCGAGGATATACAGCTGCCGCGCATCAATCTGTCGTCGAGCTACATCTTCGCCTACAACTCCGATTTCCTCGTCTACAACAACGACGCCAACCGGTTCATACGCTACTACCGCAACACGTTCCAGCACGGCGGCATCTCGATGGAGGAGATGATCGTGCCTTACATAGTGCTCAAACCCAAAAGATAACCCCTGATATGAAGAAGATAGAGATCAATTCGCTGGCCGAGCTCGACCATGTGGCCGACGAGGTGATATCCTCGCTCGGCGACCGCAGCGTGGTGCTGTTCCGCGGCGGCATGGGAGCCGGCAAGACCACGCTCATAAGCCGTATCGCCGCCCGTCTGGGCGCCGGCGACACGGTGACGAGTCCCACGTTCGCGCTGGTGAACCAGTACGAGGGCAGCGGCGGCCGCATATACCACTTCGACTTCTACCGCATCGACCGTATCGAGGAGGTCTACGATCTGGGCTACGAGGAGTATTTCTGGTCGGGCGACCTCTGTCTGGTGGAGTGGCCCGAGAGGATCGAGCCGCTGTTGCCCGACGACGCCATGACCGTGCGCATCGGTGTGGGCGAGGACGAGTGCCGCACTTTCGAGATCGACTGACACGCGCGTGCCTCACCTCTGCCGACGTCCGCGCCGGTCAGCGAACCGGCGGACACGGGTCCGCGCCGCGTAATTCGGCGGTAAACAGACGCTTGATTTGCAAGAGTCTGTTTTTTGCCGTATTTTTGCGGACCCGGCGGCCTGACAGGCGGCGAATGCAGTCGCAGCTGTGCGGCCGGAATGTGTGTAACATGTTAAATATTGCTGGTTTATGAAACTGTTAAAGAGTATTGTGCTCGCCATCGCCGCGTTCGCGGCCGTGATGCCTGCCCGCGCGCAGATAGAGCCGGTGATGTGGAGTACCGAAGTCAATCCGCTGGAGAACGGCGTCTACCGTATCGTTTTCACCGCCTCGGTGGATGCGGGATGGCATATCTACGACCTCGGTCCCTACGAGGTCGGCGGCCCTATGGCGACTTCGTTCGAATTCGCCGACGGCGAGGGCTACGAGCTCGACGGAGGAGTGTATGCGCTGGCCGATCCCGTGCGCGAGTTCAACGATGTCTACGATATGGAGATCGGCTATTACGAGGGGAAGGCGCAGTTCGCCCAGAACGTGAAGGTGCCCTCGGGCGCCGTCTCGCTCGGTGTCACGGCCGACTGGATGGCGTGCAACGACCAGAACTGTATCACGGGCGACCGCGATTTCACCATCCGTGTCGGCGAAGCTGCCGACGCTGACGCGGCTCAGGCTCCGGCGCAGCCGGACACCACGGCCGGCGGTTCGATATGGGGCTTCGTACTGAGCGCCGTGGGCTGGGCCCTCATCGCGCTGCTCACGCCCTGCGTGTTCCCCATGATACCCATGACCGTGTCGTTCTTCCTTAAGGGGTCGGGCAGCGTGGCGCGCGGACGTTTCCGCGCACTGATGTACGGCTTGTTCATCGTGCTGCTCTACACGGTGCCCATCGGCGTCATAATATTCATCACGTGGCTTGTCGGCGGCGATGCCGTCACGGCCGACATATTCAACTGGCTGGCGACCCACTGGCTGCCCAACCTGATCTTCTTCGCCGTGTTCATGATCTTCGCCGCATCGTTCTTCGGCGCGTTCGAGATCGTGCTGCCCAGCAAGCTGGTCAACGACACCGACGCCAAGGCCGACAAGGGTGGTCTGGCCGGAATATTCTTCATGGCGCTCACGCTGGTGCTGGTGTCGTTCTCGTGTACGGGACCCATCGTCGGCTCGGTGCTCATACAGTCCACTTCGGGCGAGTTCTGGACGCCGGTCATCACCATGCTGGCCTTCTCGGTGGTCTTCGCGCTGCCTTTCACGCTCTTCGCGCTGTTCCCCACGTGGCTCAAGTCGCTGCCCAAGAGCGGCGGCTGGCTCAACTCGGTCAAGGTGGTGCTGGGCTTCGTCGAACTGGCTCTCGGACTCAAGTTCCTCAGCGTGGCCGACCAGACCTACCACTGGGGCATACTCGACCGCGAGGTCTATCTGGCCCTGTGGATAGCCATATTCTCGCTGCTCGGCCTCTATCTGCTGGGCAAGCTGAAATTCAAACATGACAGCGACATGCCCTATCTGTCGGTACCCCGTCTCCTGCTCTCGATCGTCGTGTTCGCGTTCGTGGCATACATGGTTCCGGGAATGTGGGGCGCTCCGCTGAAGGCTCTTTCGGGTTATATGCCGCCTGTGGCTACGCAGGACTTCGTGCTCAGGGCTGGTGCCGCCGCGCCTGCCGGTGCCGTCTCTCACGGCGGACGCGCAGCCGATGGCAAGGCCGTTCCCGGACACGGCAAGTACAGCGATTTCCTCCACCTGCCGCACGATCTGGAGGGGTTCTACGATCTGTCGGAGGCCGAGGCGTATGCCGCCGAGGTGGGGAAGCCTGTATTCATCGACTTCACGGGCCACGGATGCGTGAACTGCCGCGAGATGGAGGCACGTGTGTGGTCCGATCCCGAGGTGCAGTCGATTCTGCGCGACGAGTATGTGATCTGCGCGCTGTATGTCGACGACAAGAAGCAGCTGCCCGAATCCGACTGGGTGACCACCGATACGGGCAAGGTGCTGAAGAGTCTGGGCAAGATCAACTCCTATTACGCGCTGAAAACCTACGGTGTCAACACACAGCCTTACTATGTGCTTCAGGGCCGCGACGGACGTCCGCTGGTCCCGCCGCGCGGATACGATCTCAGCATCGGGGGATTCGTCAGCTTCCTGCGGAGCGGCGTCGATGCCTACAATGCCGGAAAGTAGCCTTCGGCCGTGCCGGCTGACGGCTGATACATTGGTTCGCTCCGCCGTTGAGGCGGGGCGAACTTTTTTTTTGCGGTGCCTGACGATTCCGACCCTGCGTGCGACGCGAGGCGCAGCCTATGCACGCGGACGCCGGCGGTCGGAATCCGTCCGTCTCGTTCGGCCCGCACGGGCCGCTGCCGATGCCGTTCTTGTCCCGTCCGTCGCCGTTGGCACAGTTTTTATTGCGTAGGACTGTCGACAGCAACGATCAAAAACACATCATTATGGACAGGAAAAGACTTACGGCCGAGAACGGCCGGCCGATAGCCGACAATCAGAACACGCAGACCGCCGGGGTGCGCGGTCCCGTTACCATGCAGGATCCGTGGTATCTGGAGAAACTGGCTCATTTCGACCGCGAGGTGATTCCCGAACGGCGCATGCACGCCAAGGGCTCCGGTGCTTTCGGCACATTTACCGTCACGCACGACATAACCCGATACACGCGTGCGTCGATCTTCGCCGGGGTGGGGAAGACGACCGACTGCCTCGTGCGTTTCTCGACGGTGGCGGGTGAGCGCGGTGCCGCCGATGCCGAGCGCGACATACGCGGGTTCGCCATCAAGTTCTACACCGACGGCGGCAACTGGGATCTGGTGGGCAACAACACGCCGGTGTTCTTTCTGCGCGATCCGCTCAAGTTCCCCGATCTGAACCATGCCATCAAGCGCGATCCGCGCACCGGCATGCGCAGCGCCACCAACAACTGGGATTTCTGGACTCTGCTGCCCGAGGCGTTGCATCAGGTGACCATCATTATGTCGCCGCGCGGCATTCCGGCCTCGTTCCGCCACATGCACGGATTCGGCAGCCACACCTTCGCGTTCTACGACCGCGACAACCGCCGCACGTGGGTCAAGTTCCATCTGCGCACGATGCAGGGCATCCGCAACCTCAC
>CAZFIN010000116.1:0-4352 GCA_964519525.1 uncultured Alistipes sp.
ACATCTCGCGCAGCGCCTGGGCCCAGCGCGACGTCGAGTCGGCCATGACCAGCACTTTGAGACCCATGGCGCGGTAGTACTCGCCGATGGTCATGCCCGTGTAGACCGAGGCTTCGCGCGCGGCGACGGGCATGTTGGAGGTGTTGCAGATGATGATGGTGCGCTCCATGAGCTTGTGGCCCGTGCGGGGGTCGACCAGTTCGGGGAACTCCTTGAAGATTTCGACCACCTCGTTGGCGCGCTCGCCGCAGGCCACCATGATGATGACGTCGGCGTCGGCCTGCTTCGAGATGGCATGCTGCAAGACGGTCTTGCCGGCGCCGAACGGGCCGGGGATGAAGCCCGTACCGCCCTCGGCCATGGGGTTGAAGGTGTCGATGGCGCGCACGCCCGTCTCCATCACGCGCGACGGACGCGGCTTCTCGACGTAGCAGCGCACAGCCTGCTTTACCGGCCACTTCTGCACCATGGTTATATTGTAGTCGTTGCCGTCGGCGTCGGTCACCACGGCCACCGTATCGGTAACCTTATACTCACCCGCAGCCGCGACGCTCTTCACCGTATAGCTGCCCTGCATGATGAAGGGCACCATGATCTTGTGGTCGACCCACTGCTCCTTAACGCTTCCGAGCCACGACGCGGCCGTAACCTTGTCGCCGGCCTTGGCCAGAGGGGTGAACTCCCACTTCTTCTCGAAGTCGATGGGATCCGTGATCGAACCGCGCTCGATGAACAGACCGTCCATCTTCTCCAGATCGTTCTGCAGACCGTCGTAGTTGCGCGACAGCAGACCCGGTGCGAGCGTGGCTTCGAGCATGTGGCCCATGAACTCCACCTTGTCGCCGATCTTCAGGCCACGCGTGCTGTCGTACACCTGCACATAGGCGTCATCGCCTATGACCTTGATGACCTCGGCCATCATTCGGGTATCACCGCAATAGACATAGCAGATCTCGTTCTGCCCCACCGCGCCGTCGGCTTTAACGATCACGATGTTCGAGATGATACCGTTTACACGTCCTAATGTTTTCATTTATATCTCTTTTATTGTTTATTTACCAGATCCTTGCCGTCCAGCTCGGCCATTATGCGCCCGAACATCTCGCGGCCGCGCTTGGGATCGAGCAGCGTCCACCGCGCCACGATGTTTATTCTGACCAGATATGACAGTACGGCGTTGATGTTGAAATAGTCGAACGACGCCAGCTCCACGGCATGCTCCCAGCGCACCATGTCCAGCTTGTGCTCCTTCTCGACCATGTTGGGCTCGTCGTTGACGGCAGCGATTACAGCGTCGATGTAAGGCAGTTCGCCACGCAGTCCGAAATCGGCGGCCGACGAACGGCGCATCTGATCGGCCGCATCGCCTCCGCCCACTATAACGCTGTCGACCGGCCGGCCGGTCACACGCGCCACGGCAGCGGCTGTCACGTTGCGCAGCGTGCGGTCGAACTCCGACCACTCGCGCACGAAACGGCTTCCGGAACCGGCGCAGGCCTCGTAATAGGCGGCAAACAGAGCGTTCTCGAAACTGCGCGACATGTCGACATCCTCGGCATCGCCGCTCTCCGGATCGGCATAGGCGCGTATTACGCGGCACACCGGCGCAGGCAGACGGCGGGGCGACGCGAGTTCGTCGGCCAGCTCCTCGCGTGCGATATTGCCCAGAGGGTTGAAAGCCGAACGTCCCGCGCGCAGCGCTATGATATTCTCGCAGTCGTAATAGCCGTAAATGAGGCGCACCGCCGCGGCATCGGCATCCGAAAGCTCCTCGACGATCTCGGCCACGATGGCTCCGGCGTCGAAACCCTTGGTATCCGATTCGAGCGTGTACTCCTTAAGTCCGGCGACCAGACAGTAATAATTCTTCCCGAACATGACTATCAGGCCTTAAAAAGAAGTTCCGCAGCCTTTTCGCGCAGATACCCGCCGAGCAGGGCCTCGAAGCTCTCGTCCGAGAACGAGATGTAGTATCCGCCGTTCTTCTCGCCGACCTTGAAACCGCTCTTGACCTCAGCCGAGAAACCCACCTCGACGCCTTCGGCCAGCAGGGCCTTGACGCTGCTCTCGAACGCGGCGCCCAGCTCGGTCTTCTTGGCCTCGGGCAGCAAAGCCTGAAGTTCGGCCTTGGCACCGTTGTTCCAGTTCTTGGCCACAGCCAGCAGCATATCCTTTATGAACGCCGGATCGAGGTTGGCGCTCTTCACGCCGGCCGCGGTGGTCTTGGCCACGACGGCGTTCTCGATCTCCGACTTGATCTTGGCCACGGCCTGCTTGCCGGCCAGAGCGATTTCGGTCATGGCGTTCTTTTCTATGTCCTCCGCCCTGTGCTCGGCATCGGCCACGATCTGCCGGGCGCTGGCCTCGGCCTCGGCCACGATCTTCTCGGCACGGCTCTTGGCTTCGGCCACGAGAGAATCGGCCTCGGCGCGTCCTTTCTCCAAACCCTCCTGATAGAGTTTGTCGGTCAACTGCTGAAGTTTTGTATTTTCCATGATATAATATATTATATGTTATTTCCCGTTTTCGAAAATTTTCACAAAGGTACGACAATTATGTTCTTTCTCAAAATTTACCGGTGTATTTTAACCCCATGCCGGCCATATAATAACGGCCGGAAAGGAAACGGACCGAATTTATTACGATCCGACGGCCGCGTCACCGGCCATGCGGCGGCAAAAACACGGCCGTTACGACATAAAATGTTCGCTGGGCTTCCGATTGAATTCGAAATTGACTATATTTGCGATACCACTACCGAACACAGCATCATGATGAATACTCTCCGCCTGCTATCCGTAGCGCTCGCCGCAGCATGCATCGTCGCGACGCCCCGTGCAGCCGCCCGCAAGACAAGACCCGCCGCCGACAAAAACATCGCCGTAAACGACGGCAGCCGGACCCGCCTCAAAGGGTGGCGCCTCGTATGGGCCGACGAATTCGTGGGCACGGCGCTCGACACCGCCTCGTGGAGCCGCTGTCCGGCCGGCAACGCCGACTGGATGCGCCACATGTCGCCGGCCGACACTCTGTGCCGCGTGGAGAACGGCACCCTGTCGCTGTACGGCGTATGCCGGCCCGAAGGATGCGCCGACGAACGGCCGTACCTCACGGGCGGCGTGCAGAGCAAGGGCAAGCGCTCGCTGCAGCTCGGACGCGTGGACGTTAGGGCGCGGTTCGGCTGTGCGCAGGGATTCTGGCCCGCCATATGGCTGATGCCCGACCGCAGCGTGCCGTGGCCGTCGGGCGGCGAGATCGACATCATGGAACACCTCAACCACGACACCATAGCCTATCAGACCGTACATTCGACGTACACGTTGCAGGGACGCGAGCCGAAAGTGCGCAACAGCGCCACCGGAACGATCGACCGCGACGGCTTCAACGTCTACACGGCAATAGTGACCGAGAACGGGGTCGAGTTCTACATAAACGGCCGCCACACCCACACCTATCCCCGCCTGCGTCCCGACCGCGGTGAGCAGTACCCCTTCGCCGACCATCCGTTCTACGTGATTCTGTCGGCGCAGCTGGGCGGCAGCTGGGTAGGAAGCGTCGACCCCGGACAACTGCCGGTCGGAATGGAAGTCGATTATGTGAGATTCTACGAAAAACGACAGTGATATGAAACCGGTAAAACTGATCGGCTGCGACAACACGTTCAAAGCCAACCTGATTAAAGGTGCGCTCGAAAACGAGGGTATCGCGGCGTTCATCACCAACGAGAACACCGCCACCGTAATGCGCGGCTACTGCGGCGCGATAACCGATGTGTCGATATTCGTCGACGCCGGCGACGCGGCCCGGGCCGCCGATCTGCTCGAACGCAACGGCATGATACCCGAGCGTCTGAAATACTGCCCCTGCTGCCGTTCCGAAAACATAGAAATGCGGATCAGAAAAGGCCGCAGGCTGAAAGCGCTGTTCGCGGGACTCGTCGGACTGCTGGCTTTCGCGCCTCCGGGAACCGAACACTGGGAATACGCATGCAAGGATTGCGGAGCGCGGTTCGACTCGCCCGCCGCCGCAAGCGATTTCGACCGATAGGACCGGTTACGCGGCCTGACCGCACACCGCGGGGATGCCCGTTGTCGCTCACCCCGCAGCCCGCAAACACAATCCCGAAGCAGGTCATTCCGAAAAAAGACCGGGAACCCCGTGCGGGTTCCCGATCGTAATTCAGCGTCCTCGTCGCGCTACATCGGCTGATGCTCGGGACGCAGCAGGTCGAGCACCGTCTTGACCGGCGAGAACGTCTCCACCGGAACCTCGACGAACACGGTGTTCCATTTGGCCATTGCTCCGTTCCAGAGTCCGGGAAGCTCCTGCGCGCGGAGTTCGCGGCCGCCGCT
>CAZFIN010000117.1:0-4293 GCA_964519525.1 uncultured Alistipes sp.
ACTCGTGCTCGGGGGCGATGACCATGAACGTCACGCCGAAGATGGTGTCGGGGCGGGTGGTGAATATCTCCAATTTGCGGTTGCTGTCCTTCACGTCGAAGAACACCTGCGCGCCCACCGAACGGCCGATCCAGTTGCGCTGTATCTCCTTCAGCGAGTCGCTCCATTCGAGGCCGTCCAGCCCGTCGAGCATGCGCTGTGCGTATGCCGTCACTCGCAGCGACCACTGTTTCATGCGTTTCTGCTCCACGGGGTAGCCGCCGCGCACCGACAGTCCGTCCTTCACCTCGTCGTTGGCCAGCACGGTGCCCAGTTTGGGGCACCAGTTCACCATCGTGTCGGCGCGGTAGGCCAGACGGTAGTTCTGCAACACGCGCTCGCGCTCGGCCTCGTCCCACGAGTTCCACTGCTCGGCCGTGAAGTGCAGCTCGGCGGTGCATGCGGCGTTCAGGCCCTCGCTGCCGTACCGGGGGAATGCCTCGACGAGCTCCGCGATGGGTCGCGCCTTCTGCGTGTCGTTGCAGTAGTAGCTGTCGTACATCTTCAGGAACGCCCACTGCGTCCACTTGTAATAGGCGGGGTCGCACGTGCGCACCTCGCGGTCCCAGTCGAAGCAGAAGCCTATCTTGTCCAGCTGCTCGCGGTAGCGGTTGATGTTCTGCTCGGTGGTGACGGCGGGATGCTGGCCCGTCTGTATGGCGTACTGCTCGGCCGGCAGACCGAACGCGTCGTAGCCCATCGGGTGCAGCACGTTGAAGCCGCACAGGCGTTTGTAGCGCGAATAGATGTCCGACGCGATGTAGCCGAGCGGGTGTCCGACGTGAAGTCCGGCCCCCGAAGGGTAGGGGAACATGTCGAGAACGTAGTATTTGGGCCGCTTCGGGTCGATCTCCACATGATAGGTCTTGCGCTCCTTCCAGCGCTGCTGCCATTTGGGTTCGATCTGTTTGAAATTGTACTCCATGGTGTTATGCTGTTGTTTTGATTCGTTTCAACTATCCCGCAAATATAAGCAAAAAAACGCAATGCTTGGCCGTGTGCGGCCATTTTGGCGCCACCTTTCGTGCCGCGCGGTGCATTTCGCCGGCAAAGCGGAGATTTTATGCTCCGCAGATGTTGCACCGAAAGAAAAATTATATTATATTTGCCGTCGCAAAGCGGTTGCTGTCAGCCGCGAACGAAATATCCGAAGGTTAGGACAAACCTTTATGCCACCCAACAACTCGCGAATACCGTATATGCGGTATATTTTCCGGTATAAATTTTGTCTGAGCCCCTTGTATGCTCCCGCCGGTCAGTGCGGGGCAGACTTGGGCGTAAGGGCAGTTACCGGATAGGCTCGCGAGGCCGAGGGTGGGGCTGTACCTGCGCCATTTTTCATGTCCTTTCTTTCTGGATGCAATATACGGGGCGGGCCGACGTATGATCCCGTAACAATAGCACATCTGCGAAGTTGTCTGCCCCGTTTTTTTTAGACATGTGCAATTCCCCGCCGGAAGTTTTTTGAGGGAGTGTAGATATATTTGGCTTTCATATCTATTGTGAGTACCGGCGGGGATTTTTTCATTCATCACGTCCGTATTTCTGCGGCGCGTCTGTCGGGTGAACGGCTGACGCGCGGGTCGCCGCCGCCTCACACGGCGGACTGCCACTCGTCCTCGCTCTCGCCGGAGTTCGGGACACTCCTGCCGCCGTCGGCTGACGTGCGGCTGTTCGTATGTTGTTCATTCCCGCACGCTTGAAAAGAAGCTGTGCCGGAATCCGGATTCCGACACAGCTTCACGCACCGGGCCTCCGCCGGACGGTCTAAATTCCGCCGGCTTTGGAGTAGCGGAGAAGCGCGGCCGACCGCGGCTCGGGGAGTGTGATCTCGATACCCTCCATGAGCTCCTTTCCGGAGCGGGTCACCGTGGTGCCGTCGTCCTCGTTGTAGACATTGTAGCTCGCCGCCGGATCGAGCCCCCGGAGCTTGTACGTGCGTGCCGTATCCGCGGCCTCGTCGCGGCGGAACACCTGCACTATGCCGTCGCCTTCGGCGGGACGGTCGAACTGCCAGCCCACCCACTTGTCGAGGCCGGTCATATCGCCGTCGCCGCTCAAGGGGTAGTAGTCGGCCACGAAGAAGTCGCGCAGCTCCTTGAATGTGGCGATCAGGTGCCGCATGTCGGCCACGCTGTTGCGGCGGCTGAATATCTCGCCGAACCATGAATATGCGCTGCTCAGTCCCGAGCGCGAGCAATATCTGTCGGCATAGTAGATGCCGGTGCCGTTGAGGGGCACGAACTGGCTGAGGCCGTAGGTGTGGCACTGCTGGCAGGTGGGCTCCCCGTAGTGACAGTCCGTGCGCCAGAGCGGTATCGCGCGGGATATGGTCTCCAGATCAATGCGCAGGCCTCCGCTGGCGCAGTTGTCGATCATCAGTCCGGGGAAACGGTCGCGCAGATAGTCCCAGAAGCGGTAGAGCCCCTCCACGTAATGAATCTCCGTGGCACCCTTGCGTCCTTCGGGATCGGCCTGCGCCCAGAACGCCGCGGGATTTATGTTGAAATCCTGACGGTAGTTGTCGATCCCGTTGGCTTCGAGAAAATCGCCGATGTATTTCCCGAGAAAGTCGCACGCCTCGGGGTCCGCGAGATTGAAGAGGAAGGCCTCGGAGTCGTTGTAGGAGAGAAGCCACTCCGGATGCTCCCTGTGCCAGCGCGAGCCCTTGTACACGCGCTCCGGCTCGAACCACACCATGAACTCCGCTCCGGCCTTGTGGATCATGTCGGATATGTTCTTCAGTCCGTCGGGGAATCTGCCGGGATCGGGCACCCAGCTGCCCACGGTGTTGTACCACCAGCGGCCCTCCTCCGAGGAGTAGGGGGCGTTGCAGCCCTCGTACCAGCCGGCATCGAGCCAATACACCTCGGGCTGTATGCCGAAACGGCCGCAGCGCTCGACCACGGCCGCGGCCAGAGTCTCCGTAAGTCCGTCGTATTCGTTGAGCGGAGCGGGGTCGCCGTAGTCGAATCCGCCGCAGAGGGGTGCCTTGAGGGGCTTGCCGTTCTTCGAGGGCGTGTGATGCGCGAGCACGAAGCGGCGCCATGCGTTGTGGCCGTCGATGCGGTCGGTGCCGTCCCAGAACAGGAGCGATACGAGCGGGGTGCGGATGGTCTCGCCGGGGTAGAGGTAGAGATCGGCCGACGGCAGACCTGCCGAGATGTGCAGGAGGTCCTGCTTCTGCCGGTCGAAGGTGGCCGACCATGTGCCCGACCAGCCTATGCCCATGAAGACGCCTTTCGTGTTTCCGGCCGCCACGTTGAAGAACGGGAATGCGGTGACTGCCGACGAGCGCCCGCCCTCGGGCGTGAACGTCAGGGGCATGCCCTCCTCCAGCGGTTCGGTCAGGAGGTGGAAGTCGCGGTCGTTGGCATTGCAGCCCTGTGCCGTGTAGAGCTGCAGTGCGCTGCGGTCCCTGTTCGGGAAGTCGGCGTCGAGCGTCTTGAGATCGGACAGCCGGCCTGAATTGCTGTCGGAAAGGTTGTCGAAATAGAGCGTCCACTCCACGGCGGGGAAATCGTCGAATACGGCTATTTCGGCCCGCGCCCTCAGCGCATTGTCGGGCGAGGTGAGGGTCAGTGTGTAGCATGTCCGGCCGGCGGAGTCGGTCACGGGTTTCGACAATCTCTTTTTCCACGACTTGATGAAGGTGCCGGAGTGGCGGCCGTCGAGGGTGAACGAGAACGGAAGGTCGCCTTTGAGGAAGGTCTGGCGCACCAGCTCGTCATGCCGTTTCGCCGCGCCGCCTATCTGCATGTCGTGCGCCGCGGCGGGCGTGGCCAGCAGCGCGCACATCAGTACGAGTTGCAATAATGGTTTCATGTTCATGATTTTTTGATTAGGTTTACCGCAAAGATAGCAAAAAAAACGGTACCGGCGGATCCCGCGGTGCCTGATGCGTGGCATGCCGGCGGTCCGGCGCCCGCATTCAGCGGCCGCGGAGTGCCGCTCACCCGTTCCGCCCGGCCTTCATGCGGGCCACGACGCGGTCGAGGTAGGCCTCGATGTCGCCGCGCAGCTTGCCGTAGAGCGGGCACGAGGTGTAGTTCTCGTTGTCGAGCAGCACGTCGCGCACGGGGCGCAGCGAGTTGATGTAGTTGCTCATCTCGTTGCGGAGCTGTATTCCCGTTTTGTCCGACGAGTTGATCTTGGCCACCGACATGGTGCGCAGACGGTCGCACACGGCGTTGAGCATCACCATCACCACGTTGTCCATCAGCGTGTGGCCGTGCATGTAGAGGTAGGTCGTCT
>CAZFIN010000118.1:0-3824 GCA_964519525.1 uncultured Alistipes sp.
GGTGATCGACAACACCACCTCGCGCGGCCGCACGCTGCGCTTCCTCTTCGACGGCTCCTACGACGAGTTCAAGGAGGCCCTTTTCAAGCTGGGCGAGACACCCCTGCCGCGCTGGGTGCGCGAGAAGGTGGAGCCCGAGGACGCCGAACGCTACCAGACCATCTTCGCCAGCCGCGAGGGTGCCGTGGCCGCGCCGACGGCCGGCATGCACTTCTCGAAGCATCTGCTCAAGCGCATGGAGATCAAGGGCATCGACTCGGCGTTCATAACCCTGCACGCCGGTCTGGGCAACTTCCGCACGGTGGATGTCGAGGATCTGTCGAAGCACAAGATGGACTCCGAGCAGTTCTTCGTTCCGGAGCGCACCGCCGAGCAGGTCAACGCCGCCAAGCGCGGCGGACACAAGGTGGTGGCCATAGGCACCACTGTGATGCGCACGATAGAGACCGCCGTGTCGACCGGCGGCATGATAAAGCCCATGGAGGGATGGACCAACAAGTTCATCTTCTGCCCCTACGACTTCACCGTGGCCGACGCCATGGTGTCGAACTTCCAGCTGCCCTACTCCACCCAGCTGATGATGGTGGCGGCGTTCGGCGGCTACGAATGCGTGATGAACGCCTACAAGGTGGCCAAGGAGGAGGGATACCGGTTCGGCACCTACGGCGACGCAATGCTGATACTTTAGACGCTCCGGCCGACCGTATGCGATTCCGCGCCGGCCATGCCGCCCCCGGCCGGCATAGTGCCCGGGTTCCGGCCCGAGACGCAGAAATAGGGCGAAGTTGTATACAGTTGCCGATTTTTTTAGTACCTTTGCCGTGATACTATGAACACGGCCGGAACGACACGCAGGGCCGGCGCCGGGCGACACAGCCCGCCGGCGGAACATGCGGTCGGACCTAACACCAAAGCAAAACCCCCAAAGTTATGGCTTCACGCAAGATACTCTATGTCTGTCAGGAGATTATGCCTTACTTGCCGGAGAGCGAGCTTTCGGGTCTGAGCCGCCGTCTCGCGCAGGCAATGCAGGAGCGCGGCAACGAGATCCGCACGTTCATGCCGCGTTACGGATGCATCAACGAACGGCGCAACCAGCTGCACGAGGTAATCCGTCTGTCGGGCATGAACCTCATCATCGACGACAACGACCACCAGCTCATCATCAAGGTGGCGTCGATCCCCTCGGCCCGCATACAGATCTACTTCATCGACAACGACGACTTCTTCGCCCGCAAGGCCGTGCTGACCGACGAGAACGGCGAGGAGTTCGCCGACAACGACGAGCGCGCCATATTCTTCGCCCGCGGGGTGCTGGAGACGGTGCGCAAGCTCAACTGGTCGCCCACGGTGGTGCACTGCATGGGGTGGATGTCGGCCGTCACCCCCATCTATCTGAAGAAAGTGTTCAACGACGACCCTCTGTTCCGCGACGTGAAGGTGGTGGTCACCCTGTGCGACGACCGCTTCGGACGGCCTCTGGCCGGCAATTTCGCGGAAAAGATAGCGAACGAGGGCGTAAAGGACAAAAAACTGGCCGGTCTTGCCGTGCCTTCATACGAAAATCTCTATCGCTTCGTTATTGATTATGCCGACGGCATAGTCGTCGCTTCCGCCGACGCCGACAAGGAGTTGGTGGAGTACGCGCGCAGCAGCGGGAAACCGATGCTCGACTACCGGCGGCCCGACGAAGAGGACTTTTTCGATAATTATAACCGTTTCTATGATGAATTGCAATAGAATCCCCCGTCTGTTCACGGCAGCCGCGATAGTGGCCGCGGCCGCGTTCGCCACGCTCTCGGGCTGTACGACCACAGCCGACTACACCATGGGCGAGGAGCTCGCGCCGGGCAACCAGCAGATGGTCGTCCGCCATCGTCTCTATTCGGGCGGAACGATCAGGGAGAGCGGGTTCGACGACGTGCCCTGCAAGGTGTTCGAGACAAGGCTCTACAAGACCGATTCGATTGCTTCGGCCTCGCTCGGCAAGCTCTATCTGGGTCTGCAGAGCGACGAGCGGTTCGGCGTGCGCAAGCTCAGCTTCGCCAGCCAGTACCTGTTCATGAAGACCATCGGCGACTCGGCCGGATTCGGGTTCCGCCCCGTCTACGATTCGGCCATGTTCCGCTTCTCGGTCGACACCTTCGCCGGCGACACCACCCGTCCGATACGCTACAACGTCTACGCGCTGGTCGACGATCTGGTCAACGAGAAGTCGGAGGACAGCGTGTTCTACCTCTCCTACGACCCCCGCGCCAAGGGACACATAGCGGCCGACGCACAGCCGGTCTTCACGTTCGACTTCCCCGATCCCGCCCGCGGCGTCTACACCACCTCGTCGTCGTTGAGAATGAACGAGACGCCCGCCACGCGTGCGTTCGTCAACCGCCTTCTGTGCACCGACCCCGACAATCTGGCGTGGGACGGCATGGCCGTGAAGGGCGTCGAGGCCTATCAGTCCGATTCGGCTTTCGTACACAGTTTCAAGGGATTCTACATCGAAGCTGCCGATGACGTACCCTCGGGCGAGGGCTCGTCGTTCTCGTTCAGCCCGACATCCACCGGCTTCCAGATTCTGGGCCGCAACCGCAACGCCGGTCCCGACCCCGACATAATGACCGACACCATCGACATCACCTATTACTTCAAGGACAACACCTACGCCACCGGCTACGGAAACGTCAGCGTGCAGCGCGCCGAGCTCGACTACTCGCTCACCGAGTTCGCATCGCTGCCATTCGACGAGCGTATCGAGAACCGCGCCGAGGTGGAGATGGGTTATATCGACGGCTGCGGCGGCGTGATCACCGAACTCACGCTCACCGACGAGTTCCTGCTCTCGCTGCGCAACATCAACAACGGCGACGACGACTATGTGTCGGCCGCCATCAATCAGGCCGCCGTGCGCATCTACCTCGAAGGCGCCGACTACGACTACGACCGTATCGACCCCGTGGGCATGGCCGAACGGCTCAACTCGTCGCTGTCGCGTCTGGGCATGTACACCAACTACAAGAAACTGACGCCCGTGGCCGACTACATGTACACGCGCGAGAACAGCAACGGCACGACCCTCACCTACAACGGCTACGCCAACCGCAGCCGTGCCTGCTACGAGATGAACATATCGTCCCACATACAGGCGCTCATGAACGAGCTTCTGGCGCTGGAGCCGCAGGCCGACGGCAGCGTCGACCTTAGCCAGCTGACCATCCCGCGCAGGATATACCTCGGACCCGACGCCTACGACCGCTTCACGTTCAACCGGTCGGTGGTGCAGGGAGGCGACGTGACCTTCAATCCGGCAAGCATACAGATGGAGATCACATACACATTAGTAAAATAGAAACATGAGATACGCCGCGACGAACCTAAGTTGAACACTTAGGTTTTGTCGTATAGACGAACCAACATACGAATTATTGCCATGCACGAAAATTTAGTCATCGTAGAGTCCCCCGCCAAAGCCAAAACCATAGAGAAATTCTTGGGTAAGAATTATGTGGTGAAATCGAGCTTCGGACACATCCGCGACCTGTCGAAAAAGGGCCTCGGAATCGACATCGACGGAGGATTCGCCCCCGACTACGAGATACTGTCCGACAAACGCAAGGTGGTCGACGAACTGACCCGGCTCGCGAAGGCCGTCGGCACCGTGTGGCTGGCATCCGATGAGGACCGCGAGGGAGAGGCCATCGCGTGGCATCTGGCCGAGGTGCTCGACCTGCCTGTCGACAAGACCAAGCGCATCGTGTTCCACGAGATCACCAATCAAGGTTGAGAACACCGGCCACCGCATCCCCGACGATCAGCTCGATAAGATT
>CAZFIN010000119.1:0-3763 GCA_964519525.1 uncultured Alistipes sp.
GGTAGCGGGAGAAGGACTCGAACCTCCGACCTTCGGGTTATGAGCCCGACGAGCTGCCAACTGCTCCATCCCGCGATGTATCTTCATATTGGTCTTGCAGACCCGATATATCGTATTTGACACTGCAAAAGTAACCAAAAAATCGGTATATGCAAAATTTATTCATCTTTTTTATTCACCCTTCGGCGCAAGTCGCTTGCCATTAGGCTTGTACGTTCGCAATTATTTCAGGCTGCCGGCCACTATCTCCGACAGGTCGACCACTTTTCGTGCCGATCCGCGTGCGATGGCCTTCTTGCACAACGGGCATGCCGTCACCACGGTGTCGGCTCCCGTATCGTCCAATTCCCGTGCCACGTCGCCGGCTATTGCGAGCTGCTGCGCATCGTTTATCGCGGTGTTGGCCACCGACGATCCGCAGCAAAGCGCATCCTTGCGCGTGTGCGCCGGTTCCATGAGCTGTCCGACAGCCTCGATCACGGCGCGCGGTTCGTCGTATATTCCGCTTCCGCGGCCGAGTTCGCACGGGTCGTGGTAGGTGAATGTCTGTCCCGAACGTGTCACGTCTATGCGTCCCTGACGCATCAGTCGCAAAATGTACTCCGAATGGTGCAGCACCTCGATTCCGTCGAGGTGATACTCCTCGCGGAATACGCGCAGACATATCGGGCACGATGTCACCAGCGTGGTTATGCCGTGTTTGCGGAACAGCTCCTTGTTGTAGTCGATCATCTTCTGTGCCGAATCGACCTCGCCCGAGAGTTTCAGCGGCCGGCCGCAGCATACGCCGCCGTCCTTGTCGGCCCACCACACCTGCTCGTGCGCCGCATCGAATATGCGCCGCATGGCGTCGAGCGTATTGGGCGTCAGCAGGGTCATGCAGCCGGCGAAGTAACCGACACGTCCCTCGCCCGTGGAGCGGTCGAGTCCGCGCAGATAGTTGTAACGGCCCTCGTTGGGTATGTTGCGCATGGTGGTGCGCGAGTTTAGCCGCAGTGTGTTGAGGTTGATTCCCACCGGGCACACCTGTTCGCAGCGACCGCACATCAGGCAGTTGTTGGCTATCTTCTGCTGGAGCATGTTGTAGCGGCGGTCGCGCAGGAAGTATACCGACTGCACGTCGTTTATTCCGAGCTGACTCTGCAGCTGGCAGGGGTCGATGCAGATGCCGCAGCGTGAGCATGCCTCCACCTCGAAGTTGTCGTACGATTTCTCGTGCGCTTCGGGACGCAGCCGGTAGTGTCGCAGGAAAATGAGCGGTATCTCGGTGAAGATGTGCATGTAGCGCGAGAACGGCATGGCCGCGAAGAACACGCCGAGCGCACACGAGTAGAACCACCACAGCGGTTCGTACACCGCGGCCAGCACATCCGGTCCCGCCGTCATGTCGAGCAGCGTGCCTATGCCTCCGGTCAGGAATCCGCCCCCGCCGTAGAGGCCGCACGTTACGCTCTCGGCCAGCAGTCGTGCCGGGAATACGAACCACAGCGCCGAGAGGGCTATGCGGTCGAAAAGCACGTGCCGGGTCGTGCGTTTCATTCCCATGGCGCGCGAACGCATACGCTTGAACCATGCCAGCGCCACACCCGAGAGTACGAACAGCAGCAGCAGGTCCATCACGAAATCGAACACGGGCTTGTGTCCGCCGATGCCGTTCAGCGGCACGAAGTATTTGAAGAACACGTGGCCCTGCAGCGGCACCCAGCGCAGGCCGAGATAGGCCACCGTCTCGATCCATCCCGTCACTATGAGCAGGAACCAGCCGAAAGCAAGGCTCATGTGCATGTAGCCCAGCAGCGGATTGACGCGGAATATGCGGCGGTGCAGAAGCGACTCGCGGACGGTCTCCCATACGGCCCCGGCCGTGCGCAGCGACGTCAGTCCTTTTATTATCAGCAGCTTGTCGCTCTTGGGCAGACGCTTGAACCACGTCGCGTATTTGACGAGCACTACGGTGAACATCACCGTGGCGCCCGCGATGAACGGTATGCAGAAATCGGCGAAAAATGTCATGGTCAGAAATCTCCTAATTTACGTTTGATAAGCATCACTACGCCGCGTGTGTTTATGCCGCGCGGACACAGCAGCCGGCATTTGCCGCACAGCATACATTTGTTCATCTCCTCGTAGGCCCCCTGATACTCGCCGCGGCGCACCAGCGTGTGAACCCTGCGGAAGTTGAATTCGGTGAGGTTGCCCGCCGTGCATGTGGCCGTGCATGTGCCGCAGCCTATGCAGGTCTGCAATTCCGGCATTTCGAGCAGTATCTCGTTGCTCTTTTTCAGGTTGTTGCGGTCGATGTCTATTATTCGCGGCCTGTTTATGGTGTATCCGAAGTTTATCATCTTGTCGGTTCGGTTTTCCGTTTGTTTTTCAACAGTCGTTTTCCCGCCTCGGCATGGCCCGAACTGCGTTCGACCTCTGCTCCGGCCTGACGAAAACGTGAGTCTATCTGCCGGCTGCCAGCCATTGCAGCACGGCCTGCGCCGCCGAGGTGCCCTCGTTGAGCGATTCGCCCACGTTCTTGGGGGCTGTCACCGCACCGGCGTAGAATATCCCCTCCGTGCCGCTCTCCACATTGCCGAGGAACGAGTCGCGCGGCTGCATGAATCCGCTCGGTTGGCGGAGCAGGCCGCCGCTCTGCCCGAACGAGGCGTTGGTGTCGTTGGCCTTCATGCCTATCAGCAGCACCAGCATGTCGACGCCTATCTTCAGCGGGCGTCCCGTGAGGGTGTCCTCGGCCTTGATCTGAAGCCGTTCGTCGATGGTGGGGCTCACCTCCGATATGCGGCCGCGCACGAAGTGGATGTTGTACTTGTGCTGTGCCTCGCGGTACATCTCCTCGTAACCCGGGCCGAACATGCGTATGTCCATGTAGAAGTTGAATATGTCGGCCGACGGATATAGTTTTTTCAGCTCCATGGCCTGCTTCACGCCCGTCACGCAGCATACTTTCGAACAGTGGCGCTGGCACACCTTCTCGTCGCGCGAACCCACGCAGTGCAGTATCGCTATGCGGCGCGGCTCGCCGCCGTTCTTCAGCCGGACGGCATCGTCGTTGAACATGCGCTCCAGATCGGCCGACGTTATCACATTGTCGTATATTCCGTATCCGTACTCCTCCTTCAGGCGGGCGTCGAAGAGCGTGAATCCGGTGGCTATCACAACGGCGTCGCACTCCAGCTCCTCGCCCGAGGCGAGCGTCACCCTGCGCGGCGTCACCGCCGCTGCCTCGCAGCCCGTTCTGACCGTTATGCCCGTCGTCTGCGCGGCTTTGCGCCGCAGTGCGCCGAGCACCTCGCCGGCCGGGGTGAACGAAGGGAACAGTTTGTGCCAGCCACGCAGCTTTCCGCCCGTGTCGGCCTCTTTTTCGAGTAGGGTTACGGCCGCTCCTCCGCGTGCAAGTTCCGTCGCACATTGCATTCCGGCGACTCCTCCGCCGATTACTATAACGTGTTTCATGCTATTTTTTTATCTTGTAAAGCCTCTCCTGTGAACAACTGTTTACCATGACCCGTTCGGGTCGGCCTATGTATTTGCCGTTGCGGCCCAGATATTTGGCCGAGGGGTCGTACTCCACCCCCATCTTGTCCAGCAGCGGCTCGACATCCACCTGATGCATCTGCATGCCCAGTTCCCACGGGTCGTATCCCAGCACCAGTCCGGCCATCTCCTCGTAGGTGAGCACCGGTATGCCGCATCCGCCCGCGCCGTAGGTCGTGCCCTCCATTTCGGCGATGGTGTACTGCCACTTGTCGAGGAA
>CAZFIN010000120.1:0-3736 GCA_964519525.1 uncultured Alistipes sp.
AGCCGGGTACCCAGCTTACGCTGCGTACGTTCCACGTCGGCGGTGTGGCCGGCGGTACGGCAGTCGAGACCAACGTCGTTTCGAAGTACGAGGGCCGTCTGGAGATCGACGAGCTTCGCACCATCAAGGGCAAGAACCAGAACGGCGACGCGGTGGATATCGTCATCTCGCGTCAGTCGGAGTTCCGTATCGTCGATCCTAAGACCGAGATCGTGCTCTACACTCACGCTCTGCCTTACGCGTCGATCCTCTACATGGCCGACGGCGCTGAGGTCAAGAAGGGCGATCTGGTGTGCGAGTGGGATCCCTACAACGCGGTCATCATCGCCGAGACCGAGGGTAAGGTGGCCTTCGACAGCGTTATCGAGGGTGTCACCTACCGCGACGAGCGCGACGAGCAGACCGGTCTGTCGGAGAAGGTGGTCATCGAGTCGAAGGACCGTACCAAGAACCCCGTCATCCGCATCGTGAACAAGGAGGGCGAGGATGTGAAGTCTTACAACCTGCCCGTTTCGGCCCACATCATGGTGAAGGACAACGCCAAGATCAAGGCCGGCGACATACTTATCAAGATCCCGCGTGCCGTAGGCAAGACCGGCGGCGATATCACGGGAGGTCTGCCGCGCGTCACCGAGTTGTTCGAGGCGCGCAATCCGTCGAACCCCGCTATCGTGTCGGAGATCGACGGCGAGGTGACCTTCGGCAAGATCAAGCGCGGTAACCGCGAGATCGTCATCACCTCGAAGCAGGGCGATGTCATGAAGTATCTCGTGCCGCTGTCGCGTCAGATCATCGTGCAGGAGAACGACTTCGTGAAGGCCGGAATGCCTCTGTCGGACGGTGCCATCACGCCGAGCGACATCCTGCGCATACTCGGTCCCACCAAGGTTCAGGAGTACATCGTGAACGAGGTTCAGGAGGTGTACCGCATGCAGGGCGTGAAGATCAACGACAAGCATTTCGAGGTGATCGTGCGTCAGATGATGAGCAAGGTGAAGATCGAGGATCCGGGCGATTCGCGCTTCTTCGAGGATCAGGTGGTCGACAAGTGGGAGTTCATGGATGTGAACGACGAGCTGTACGACAAGGTGGTCGTGGAGGATGCCGGCGATTCGCAGAACGTACAGCCGGGCCAGATCATATCGCTGCGCAAGCTGCGCGACGAGAACTCGTCGCTCAAGCGTCGTGACATGAAACCGGTCAAGGTGCGCGACATCGTGCCCGCGACGTCGAATCAGGTGCTTCAGGGTATCACCCGTGCGGCACTGCAAACGTCGAGCTTCATATCGGCCGCTTCGTTCCAGGAGACCACCAAGGTGCTCAACGAGGCCGCTATTCAGGGCAAGGTCGATCCGCTGGAGAATCTGAAGGAGAACGTGATCTGCGGTCATCTGATTCCGGGCGGTACCGGTCTGCGCGATTACGACAGTCTGGTGGTAGGTCTGAAATCGGATCTGGAGAATCTCAGGAGCGCGGCAGAGTAACCAACCGGTGCGTGCTACATAAAGAATCAGGGCGGTCCGTCGGATCGCCCTGATTCTTTTTCTGCAGTCGGTGACTCACGCGTTTCCGCAAACCGGCCGGCGCACGTGACTTACGGCCGGCAACGGGTGCGGTGCAGTCGCGGCCGGATTATTTCACGAACTTGGCTTTGGCCAGATAGTCAGCGCTCTTGCGTGCGGCCTCGAACACGCGGTCCATGATCTGGTCCTGCGAGAGCTTGCTGCCGTCGGTGTTCTTCTCGTTGCGCAGCCAGCCCGGAGTCTCGATCTCGACGACGTAATCCTTCATGCCGTTCTTGTAGAACTGCTTGAATATGTTCTCGAAGTCGATGTCGCCGCTCTCGCCGATCACGAAGTCATCCTTCACGTGCAGCATCTTGATGCGCTTGGGGTACTTCTTCAGATAGTCGACGGGATTCTTTCCGCCTTTGGTGCACCAGTATACGTCGAGCTCGAAGCACACGTACCGGGGATCGGTGTTCTCGACCAGATACTCCCACATAACCTTGTCGCTGTCCTTCAGGGTCTTGTACTCGCCCGAGTGGTTGTGGTAGCCGAGCATCAGACCATATTCCGAGGCTATTTTGCCTATGCGGTTGAAGTACTCGCACATGCGCTTCACATCCTGCTCGGTGTAGTCGACGCGGTAGCTCGGGATTACGAAATAGCGGCCGCCGCACGCCTTCTGAATCTCGAAGAGCTGACGCCAGCGGGCCGTGATCTCGTCCTCCTTCGAGGGATCCTCCTGAATGCTCGAATGGGTCGAGACGATCTCCACGCCGTTGTTGTCGCACAGCGAGCGGAAGTCGGCCGGCGACATGCCGAAGACTTTGGTGTCGCCGCCCCACTGCACCAGTTCGACGTTGTTGTAGCCCAGAGCGGCCAGACGCTCGATCGAACTCTTGGGATCCTTCTGTACGGCCGACATCACGGAGTAGAGCTGGATGCCGATCTTCTTTTTCTTGGCCGACGCCTGCTGCGGCACGGCGGTCATGCCCAGTGCAATTACTGCGCATACGGTTGCGGCCATGGCGGCGCGGCAACTGTGTAACAGATTTTTCAGTTTCATAGTCTTATTCGATTTTAAGGTGTTTCGTATGGTCGGTCGCGGATGTTGGTCCGCGTTTGCAAATATAAAAAAAATCGGTGATGTATCCGACTGCACACCGGCGAATTGATTATATTTGCGCCGTTTTTTCAGAAGCAGACGATGGAATGTAGAGAACTGAATCCGCTGTGGGGCCATGCGATGCTGTTCGCGGCCGCCGCGCTGTGGGGCTGCAATGCCCCTATGATAAAGGATTTGCAGAATTACGGGGTGCCGGCGCTTGCCGTTGCCGACATGCGTGCCGTGGGAGCCGCTGCGGCGTTCTGGACGGCTTCGCTGTTCGCCGGGCGGGGCGAGAGCGTGTCGCCGTCGCTTCTGGGCAAGCTGTGTCTGGCCAGTATTCTGTGCATCGTTCTGAATCAGATGCTGTTCACCGTGGGAGTATCCTACACCTCGCCGGTGAATGCCACCGTCATAGCCACCATGCTGCCGATACTCACCATGCTGCTCTCGGCCCTGATCCTGAAGGAGCCGGTAACCGGAGCGAAATTCGCCGGCATTCTGATCGGTGCCTGCGGCGCGCTGATGCTCGTATTCGGCGGTGCCACGGCTGTCGGCCGCGGGGGACTGGCCGGTGATGCGCTGTGTTTCACAGCGCAGGTGAGCTGCGCGCTCTACATGGTCCTGTTCAGCTCCGTCATCCACCGTTACAGCGTATTCACGCTGATGAAATGGCTCTTCCTGTTCGCCGCCGTTATCGTCAGCGCGCTGACGTGGCGGCACGTGGCCGCTGTCGACTTCGCCGCGCTGCCTCTTGCGGCATGGGGCGAGACGGTGTTCGTCGTGCTGGGCGGAACATTCGCCTCGTACATATTTTTCACCTACGGACAGAAACTGCTGCGGCCCACCGTGGTGAGCATGTACAACTACGTGCAGCCCGTCGTGGCCACCGTGCTGTCGCTCGCGATGGGCATGGGCGAGTTCGGATGGATGAAACTTTTCTCCGTTCTGCTGGTGTTTGCGGGTGTATATATCGTCACTCATGCGAAGAAATCGCATGCGGAGGGCTGAAATCGCGGAAAAATTCCTATCTTTGTGCTCGAAGCAGCCGGCAGGCGCGGACAAGGCTCTATAGTTCAAGGGATAGAACGAGGGTTTCCTAAACCCTAAATTCGCGTTCGAGTCG
>CAZFIN010000121.1:0-3726 GCA_964519525.1 uncultured Alistipes sp.
CGCCCAGCTGCGGTAGTCGTTCGACGGGTAGGCGAACAGCGAGTCGTAGCGCGGCTGCTGGTCGAGAAAGTCGGCGTGGTCCTGATACGACTCCTCCACCGAGTCGTACTTGCGGAAGCATTCGCCCTTGGCGTCGTCGTCGTGATATACGCGGGCGCCGGTCCAGTTCTTCTTGCACTTGATGCCGAAATGGTTGTTCGAACTCTTCGCCAGCGTGCTGTTGCCGCTGTCCGATTCGAGTATGCCCTGCGCCAGCGTGATGCTGGCCGGGATGCCGTAGCGCTCCATGTGTTCGATGGCTATGTTCTTGTAGCGCTCGATGTACTCCTCTTTCGTCTGGCGGGCCTTCGTCTGTGCCTGTGCCGCGCAGAGCGAAACGGCTGCGAGCGCGGCGAGTATTGCTTTTTTAGAAAAAATCATTATCTTTGTAATTACCAACGAAGGCAAAGATAAATTATTTTGGATAAATAACCAATAAAACAGCTGCGATATATGTTTACCGACAATGCGAATGGCATTTTCAACAGGGCAATAGAGGATTATCACCTCCACGACGATGTGGACCGCGAGTTCGCCAATCCCTTCGAACCCGGTTCGCTGGATGCGTTGCTGTATGAGAAGAATATGGTCGACACGGTGCAGTGGCATCTGGAGGACATCATCCGCGATCCGGCGATAGACCCGGCCGACGCGCTGGCCATCAAGCGGCGCATCGACCGCTCGAATCAGGTGCGCACCGACATGGTGGAGTACATCGACTCCTATCTGCTGGACAAGTACAGGGATGTGCGTCCCGCCCCGGGCGCACGCATCAATACCGAGACGCCGGCATGGGCCATCGACCGGCTGTCGATTCTCGCGCTGAAGATATATCACATGCGTCAGGAGACGGTGCGCGCCGATGTGGAGCAGTCGCACCGCGACGCATGCCGTAAGAAGCTCGACACGCTGCTCGCCCAGCAGACCGATCTCTCGACGGCCATCGAGGAGCTGCTTGAGGACATCGAAGCCGGCCGCAAGTACATGAAGACCTACAAGCAGATGAAGATGTACAACGATCCGGCTCTTAATCCGGTGCTTTATGGGAACAAACGTTAAGGATACCGCGCAGACGCGCAGGCTTCCGCGGCATGTGGTGACCATACGCCTCTCGGCCATGGGCGACGTGGTGATGCTGGCCCACACCCTGCGCTCGTTCAAGGCCGCATACCCCGGCGTGAAGGTGACGGTGGTCACGCGCGAGCGGTTCCGTCCGTTCTTCGACGGGCTGGATGTCGATTTCATCTTCGCCGACACGAAGGGCCGCCATCGCGGACTGGCCGGTCTGTGGCAGCTCTATCGCGACATAGGACGGCGCAAGGTGGACGCCATTGCCGACATGCACGGCGTGCTGAGGTCGATGGTGGTGCGCACCCTGTTCCGGCTCGGCGGATACCGGTGTGCCAAGATCGACAAGGGCAAGGTCGAGAAGTGGTTCCGCGTGGGCTACAACAGCCGCAACAGCGTGCCGCTGAAACATACCGTCGTGCGTTATTGCGACGTGTTGCGCCGGTTCGGATTCCGGTTCGACGATCCCGCTCCGGCGGTCAGGACGGAACGCCCGAATCCCATGGGCGAGAAGCGCGGCGTGTGGGTGGGCTTCGCGCCGTTCTCGGCGCATGACGGCAAGACCTATCCCGAGGATATGCGCGTCGAGGCCGTGAAACTGCTGAGCGGCCGCTGCGAACGCGTGTTCATCCACAGCGGCGCAGGCGCGGAGGGCGAGTTTGCCGCCGCGATGGAGCGCATGCTGCCGAATGTGACGGCGCTGAACGGAAAGGTGGACCTCGGGGGCGAACTGAATCTCATGTCGAATCTCGACTGCATAGTGTCGATGGATTCGCTGGCCATGCACATGGCTTCGTTAGTCGCCACGCCCGTCGTTTCGGTGTGGGGTGCCACGCATCCGGCGCTGGGTTTCCTCGGGTACGGATGTTCGCCGGAGGGCGTGCTGCAGGCCGATATGCCGTGCCGCCCGTGTTCGGTCTACGGCGAGCGGAAGTGCGACAGCGGCGACTACCGCTGCCTGCGCGCCATAACCCCGCAGATGATAGCCGACAAGGTGGACGAGATGATCGCCGCCGGCCGGTAGGGACCGTATGTAGGCTCCGCCCATGGCCGCGGCGTCTGTCACGGCCATGGGCGGAGCCGGCATGTTGGCATATAAAGCGACTGCTTTTTGATAACATTCAGAAAGCCGCAATGAGGGCAGCGTTTTTTTTTGTGCTTTTTTGACATGAAAACAGCAGTTTAATGAAACGCGTTTCATTAAACTGCTGTTTTATTATTATAAATACAATAATATCTGATATTTACATCATATTTCAAGCGCCGCTTTTTGCGTCATTACCCTTTGTGTATATATAAATAGTATTTAGGTTCTGATTTTTTGCAGCCGGATAAAAAAACAGGCCGCGATGATTCGCGGCCTGTCGTGGATCCAGTAGGGCTTGAACCTACGACCCCCTGATTATGAGTCAGGTGCTACTAACCAACTGAGCTATGGATCCGACACATTCGCCACTTCAGTGGCATTTGCGAATGCAAAGATATGGTAAATTTTTCGGAAAACGAAATTTTATCCGATAAAAATTGAGGGGCGGCGTCGCCGTATGCCGGAAAGCCGTCGGTGCGGGCCTCCCTGCGGCGCCGCATGTGCGGACCGGACGGGCGTGGCGCGAAAAAAATAGCGTCGATTGTTTGCCGATGAAAATAAAATTCTTACCTTTGTCGCGCTTAAGCATAAATTTCAAAAACGAAACGAAAATGAAAAAGGGAATTCATCCGGAGAATTATCGTTTGGTGGCGTTCAAGGACATGTCCAACGACCACGTGTTTTTGTGTCGGTCCGCCGTTTCGACAAAAGAGACCATCGAAGTGAACGGCGAAACCTATCCCGTGTATAAGATGGAAATTTCCAACACGTCGCACCCGTTCTATACGGGCAAGATGAAGTTGGTGGATACCGCCGGTCGTGTGGATAAGTTTATGAGCCGTTACGCAAAGCGCTACGATAAGAAGAACAAGTAGTCCGCCCAGCCGGATTGCTTCGGTGGCCGTCGAATCCCGACGGCCATTTTTTTGCAACCATCCCTCGCGGACCCGCGGGGGTGTGCCGTAGTCCGCGGAGTGGCGCGGTTGTCCTCCGGATGCGGCTGTTATCCGGGCGCCCCACGGGGCGGTATGCGCATGCGTCCGCCCGTCACGCGTCCATTTTATTGGCGGCCCGTATCGGCGCATTGCGTTTTTTTGCATATATTTGCACTTTAAAAACCAAGATTATGGCAGACAATTCGATACTGATGCGCCTCGACGGCCTTAAGCTGAAATACGAGGAGACGGGGCAGAAGCTCACCGACCCCGAGGTAATAGCCGACGTGAAGCAGTTCGTGCAGCTCACCAAGGAGTACAAGGAGCTGGAGCCGATCATCGAGACCTCGGAGCGTTACCGCACCGCGCTGGCCAATCTGGCCGAGGCCAAGGATGTGCTGGCCAACGACAAGGACGAGGAGATGCGCGAGATGGCGCGCATGGAGATCACCGAGCTGGAACCGGCGATCGAGAAGATGGAGGAGGAGATCAAACTGCTGCTCATACCCAAGGATCCGCAGGATGAGAAGAATGCCATTCTGGAGATCCGCGGCGGCACGGGCGGCGACGAGGCGGCCTTGTTCGCGGGCGACCTGC
>CAZFIN010000122.1:0-3666 GCA_964519525.1 uncultured Alistipes sp.
GCGCAATTATAGATTGAACCTATGCCCGCCGCCTCGGCCTCGGCCTGCGTGTAGAGACAACGCATATATCGGGCCATAGCCCTGTTCGTCGACGCTATGGCGTAGAGGCCCGGATTGCCGCACTGCACTTCGTTAAGCCCCACGATATCATCCTTCGAGCGCAGCGGGAACACCTGCCGGCAGACACGGGCCAGAGCCTCGCGGATCATGTCGGCCGTGACATCGTTCATCGTCGACAGATAGAACCCCGTCTTGCAGCCCATCGGGCAGAACGACACGATGCTGCGTCCGACAACCGGATCGAGACGCAAGTGATAGGCCATAAGATGCTCGATCGTATGCACCTCGCCCGAACCGAGCGGCGCATGATCCGTCGGCGCGCAGAAACGCATGTCCCACGAATGAACGGCCAGTTCGTCGTTGATTTTGTAAACCGACCTCAGATAGAGGCCCTCCTTGAGCGTGAGGTGATCGACATCGAACGACGACACCACAGATTTCTTATTCTCCATAAAATACACAGTTTTTATTCCGATAATCACAACCGTCCGAACCTCGCCCGAACCATCCCGCGGCAACCGTCGGGAACGGATCCTTCGGGGCCGGGGCAGAGCCGACGCATTTCGGGCTATGCCGGGACGGGAAAACGGCTGTTGAAAACGAACGGTTCTTCCCGCGGGATAAAATTACAACTTTTTTGCGAAACCCGTGAACCGGGGGCCCACAATTATGCCCGACGGCGGGACGTCGGGCATGCTGACGGTCGCCGAATGCAGGAGGCGCAGGCGCCGTTGGCTCATTTTTTGCTCATCGGACATCCGAACGCTAAAACCGCAGTCATGAACAAAATTACGATTTACCAATTTACCGACCCCGTGTGTGCATGGTGCTGGGGCAATGAACCTGTAATGCGGGCGATAGACTATCTCTACGGCGACCGAATCGACGTGGAGTTCATAATGGGCGGACTCGTGGAGGACATAGCCACAATGTTCGAAGACGACGGCCGGACGGCCGATGCCGTCGCGCACGCCAACGACCGCATCCGCAAGGGCTGGATCGCAGCCTCGGCGCGGCACGGCATGCCCGTGCGTACCGAACCGTTCACGCTGTTCAGCAGCCGGCAGCCGTCGAGCTTCCCGCAGAACATAGCCTTCGAGGCTGCCAAACGGCTGGATCCCGCAGCGGCGAAACGGTTCCTGCGCCGTCTGCGCGAAGCCACATTCGCCGAGGCACGCCCCACGGCACAGATCGACGTGCTGATCGAACTGGCCACTGAAGCAGGTCTCGACGCCACGGAGTTCGTCGACGAATACACGCACGGCAACGCGCAGGCCGATTTCATGCAGGACAGGACGAAGTGCCGGCGAAACGGCATCACCGGATTCCCGTCATACCTTATAAAGAACGGTCAGACAAGCATCATTCTCGGCGGCTACCAGAATCTGGCCACATTCCACACGGTAATACGCCGTCTGTCCGACGGCAGGATCAAGCCGCGCAAGGCCAGTCCGTCGCCGGCCAACGTCGCCGACTTCGTTCGACGCTACACGACGGTATATCCGGTCGAGATAGAGACGGTATTCGGCATCGACCGCAGCCAGACCGACACCATCGTCGACGAACTGATACGCACCAAACGCATATCGGCCGAAGCGATAGGCGACGGCCGGCGTCTGACCATAGTGCCCAAGAAAAGGCCGGCTGCCGACAGAAGCGGCACCGCAGACACGAACTCCGGACGGAGCGCATCCAGAGCCGGCACGACAGCGAGAAAACGGGCCGCCGGAAGCACGGACAAACGCGGCGATGCCGCGAAAAAGCACAGTGCCGAGACACCCGTGGCGTCCGAGGCGTAGGACGTTCGCGGCATGGACCGGGGAGGAGCGTTCACGCTCCTCTTTTTGTTTCGAAACCGGCGACGCTCCGTTCCGGCGGGCAGGAACCGCCGACTGCGGGGAAGGGTTATAAAACAGAAGCCGACCGGCCGCTGCCGGCACGACAAAAAGACGGAAAGTGCGCACCGGCAGGCAAACAACCGGCCGAATCGGACGATAATTGCCTAAAAAATATTATATTTGCGGAAACAGCCGGCCGAGGCCGGCTCAACCTAAATGAATTATGGAGAAATCATACATCGTGGGCATAGGCGAAGCCCTGTGGGACGTGCTGCCCGAAGGCAAGAAGATAGGCGGAGCACCTGCCAATTTCGCATTTCACATGTCGCAGTTCGGCTACGACGCCATAGCCGTCAGCGCGGTAGGCACCGATGACAACGGCGTGGAGTTGTGCGACACACTGGAGAAAAAAGGTCTCGATTTTCTTATTCCACGGCTCGACTACCCCACCGGCACGGTGAACGTCACGCTCGACGGAGCCGGAATTCCGCAGTATGTCATAAACGAGAACGTGGCGTGGGACCACATACCGTTCACGGACGAAATGAAACGGCTGGCCGGCCGCACGTCGTGCATCTGTTTCGGGTCGCTCGCGCAGCGCAGCCCCGTATCGCGCGCGACGATAAACGGCTTCATCGACCTCATGCCGGCGGACGCGCTGAAAATATTCGACATCAACCTGCGCCAGCACTACTACGGCCGGGAGGTGATAGAGTCGGCGCTCGGCAAATGCAGTATACTGAAAATCAACGACGAGGAGACGCAGGTGGTAGCGAGTCTGTTCGGGCTCGATCCCGACATGGAGAGCGTGTGCCGCACGCTCATGGAGCGGTATTCGCTGCAAGCCGTGATACTTACGTGCGGAGCAACGGGCAGCCGCGTGTACTTCGGCGACGAAGTGTCGGTACTCGCCACACCCCGGGTCGAGGTGGCCGACACCGTAGGCGCGGGCGACTCGTTCACAGCCGGGTTCTGCGCCGCGCTGCTGGCCGGATGCCCTATCGCACAGGCACATGCCACGGCCGTGGAGACATCGGCCTACATATGCACGCAGCACGGAGCGATGCCGGTCATTCCCGAAAGAATAAAGCAGATGATAAAATAGCGGCGGCGGAAAACGTCCGGCAAGGCTACATTTGTTAATCGGTACGGCACCGGTTTCGGATCAGCACCCCGGACAGCCGAATTTTTATCGCATAAACATGCAGGTGCATGCGTTCGCATACGATTGATAACAAGCAGGTTGCCGATAACGGCACGCAAACGCCGAAGCACGCATGCGAAAAAAAACGCAATTTATTTGTTATTAATAAATTTTAATTTTAAATTTGCAACAACAAAACGAAACATCGGCGCCGCCGTGCGTGGAGGCGGATGTTTCCGAAACGAAAGATCGAATTTTTATGTGCATCGGTTTGTATATCATCATCAGCCTAATTCTCGTGGTCTTGCGCAGATAACGGGAGAAAGGTTTATGTACATATGCGATACCAAAATTTATATGAGCCTTTCTCCTACGGGGAAAGGCTTTTTTCGATAGCCGGGGCGAGAAAACGGCTGTCGGGAAACAAACGGTAAAACAAGTCCGACAATGAAACACCAGTTACGAAGCGCCGTCACGACCACGGGTCGCCGCATGGCGGGAGCCAGAAGCCTGTGGCGGGCGAACGGCATGAAGAAAGAGCAGATGGGCATGCCCGTGATAGGCATCGCCAACTCGTTTACACAGATGGTACCGGGCCACGTACACCTGCACGAGATAGGACAA
>CAZFIN010000123.1:0-3533 GCA_964519525.1 uncultured Alistipes sp.
CGTGAAGTGTTACGACTGCCTCACCGGGTTCAAGTACATTGCCAAGATCATACGCGAGAACGAGGGCAAGGCGAAATACATCGGCGGCGGCGAGGAGAGCTTCGGCTATCTGGCCGGCGACTACGTGCGCGACAAGGATGCCGTGTCGGCATGCGCTCTGGCCGCCGAGGCTGCCGCATGGGCCAAGGATACGATGGGGCTCACGCTCTACGAGTGGTTGCAGGAGCTTTACGTGAAGTACGGATTCTTCCGCGAGGGACTCGTTTCGGTGGTCCGCAAGGGCAAGGAGGGTGCCGAGGAGATTCAGCGCATGATGGTCGATTTCCGCGCAAACCCGCCCAAGGAGCTGGCCGGATCGCCGGTCGTTGCGGTACTCGATTACAAGAGCCTCGAACATACCGATCTTGCGACCGGAGTCAAGACCCCTATCGAGCAGGATTCGAGCAATGTGCTGCAGTGGATCACGGCCGACGGCTCGATCGTGTCGGTGCGTCCGTCGGGTACCGAGCCCAAGATCAAGTTCTATTTCGGCGTCAAGGAGCCCCTGCCTTCGGTCGACGACTACGACAAGGTGCTGGCGCAGCTGGATGCCAAGATAGAGACCATAAAGAAGGATCTGCACCTGATCTGATCACTTCTATTATTGTACGAAAGCCTCCGGCCGGAATTTCCGGCCGGAGGCTTTCGTTTTCGTAGCAGTTTGTTTAGGCTTGTAATCGCAGGGCGGGTATGCGGGCACCATGCGGCTGCGATTCGAAATACCGGCGGATCACCGTGCGCTGCCGGATGAGGTTGTGGTGCATTGTTATTGCCGATGCGAAGGACTCATCGCCATTGCGGTCATTTTACGCGGATGATGTTTATGCCGTCGCGCAGGGGAAGGATCACGCTCTCTACTCTTTCGTCTTCGGCCACCATGCGGTTGAACTCCACCAGGGCCTGCGTGTGGCGGTCGTTATGCGCGACAGGCTGCACCACCTTGCCGTACCACAGTATGTTGTCGGCCAGCATTATGGAGCCGCGGTGAAGCAGTCCGCCGTCCATCAGCATGCGGTAGTAGTCGGGATATTCGCGCTTGTCGCCGTCGATGAACACCAAGTCGAACCGTTTGCCGAGTCGCGGCGCTATGTCCAGTGCCGAGCCTATGTGCATGCGGATGCGGTGTCCGTGGGGCGAGCGGTCGAAAAACGATTGCGCCAGCGGCTCCAGTTCGTCGTCTACCTCGCAGGTGTCGACTACCCCGCCGTCATCCAGCCCGGCTGCCATACATAGCGCCGAATAGCCGGTGAATGTACCTATTTCCAGAATGTTGTGCGGCCGGAACATCTTCACTATCAGTTCCAGCAGTTTACCTTGCAGGTGTCCCGATACCATGCGCGGGTTCAGTACGCGCAGATGGGTCTGGCGGTCGAGTTCGGTCAGCAGCGGGTCCTCGGGCGAGGAGTGCCGATGAACGTATTTTTCGAGCGAATCCATTGTCTTAACGGTAAATAAGTGTCGAGGTCGAGGCAAATATATCTTCGGCCGCCTCGGTTATCTGGTCGGATGTGACGGATGCCACCTTTTTGTAGATATCCTCCATCGTGTCGATGTCGTCGTGCATCAGGAAACTCTTTCCCGCACCGAGCATGTAACCCTCGTTGCTCTCCATGGATATGGCCATCTGGGCGAGGAACTGCCGTTTGGCCATCGACAATTGCCGCGGGGTGAGTCGGGTGCGGCGCAGCGAGGCGAGTTCGGCGTCGATGAGTTCGCGGCAGTGGTCGGCGTTGCAGTGTTCCGAACTGAAGTATATGGCCACGAAACCGCAGTCGTTGTATGGCGTGTAGGATGCTTCGATGTTGTATGACAGCCCGTTCTTCTCGCGCAGGACGACATTCAGCCGCGAATTGGCCGACGGGCCGCCGAGAATGTTTATCAGCAGCGACAGAGGCAGACGGCGCTCGTCGTTTATGTCGTATGCGCGGGCACCGACGATGCAGTGCGCCTGATGGGTGTGGCGGCCGACGGTTCTGGTGAACGGCCGGGTCGGGGACGGTGCCGACCGTTCGAACCCGCGCACCGTAGCTGGCCGTCCGGCCAGATACTTCTCGGCAACGCTCCGCACGCTCCCTGCCGACATGCTGCCGATGGACGAGAATACCATCTGGTCGGTAGTGTGGGTGCGCGCCACGAACCCGCGTATGTGTTCGGTGCCGTATCGTGCGAGGGCCGTTTTTGTACCGAGGATGTTGTGCCCCAGCTCCGACCCGGCGAAGATCATATCCTCGAACGTGTCGAAGATCATGTCGGCGGGAGAATCCTTGTAGGTGTTGATCTCGTCCACGATCACCTCGCGCTCCTTGGCCAGTTCGCGTTCGGGAAATGTGGATTCGAACGCCACGTCGGCTATCAGTTCGACGGCCTTCGAGAAGTCGCCGCGCAGCGTGGTGGCGTGTATGGTTGTGTCCTCCTTTGTCGTGTAGGCGTTGAGCTCGCCGCCGAGGTTCTCGAGACGGCAGTTCACCTGATAGGCCTTGCGTCGGGCGGTGCCCTTGAATATGGCATGCTCGGTGAAATGGGCCAGTCCGTATTCGTCGCGCCGTTCGTCGCGGCTGCCGGCGTTTATCACCAGCGCGCAATGCGCTACGCCGCTCTTCACCTGACGGTGTATTCCCTTGATGCCGTTGGGCAGCGTGTATGTGTCGAATTCTTTCACTATGGGATTTTTATCTCTGCTCGTGCTTGTTGTGTTCCTTCAGGAAACGTCCCGTGTGGCTCGCGGCGCACTGCGCCAAATCGTCGGGCGTGCCTTCGAAGACGATGCCGCCGCCCTTGTCGCCGGCCTCGGGGCCGAGGTCGATCACCCAGTCGGCGCATTTTATGACGTCCATGTTGTGTTCGACGATCACGATCGTGTGACCGTTGGCTATAAGTGCGTCGAACGCCTTTAGAAGCCGGTTTATGTCGTGGAAATGCAGACCGGTGGTAGGTTCGTCGAAGATGAACATTATCTGCCCCTGCTGGCTGTCCTTCGACAGGAACGAGGCCAGTTTCACGCGCTGGCTTTCGCCGCCCGACAGCGTCGAGGACGATTGTCCGAGGCGTATGTATCCGAGTCCTACGTCCTGCAGCGGTTGCAGGCGTTCGACTATGCGCCGGCATGTGGCGTTGCGCTGGTCCTCGCCGAAGAACGCTATTGCGTCGTCGACGCTCATCTCCAGCGTGTCGTGTATCGTCTTGCCGCGGTAGCGTATCTCAAGCACTTCGTCCTTGAACCGTTTGCCGTGGCATGCGTCGCATACCAGCTCGACGTCGGCCATGAACTGCATGCTCACCTTGATGGTGCCCTCGCCCTGACACTCCTCGCACCGTCCGCCGGCTACGTTGAACGAGAACGACGCGGCGGTGAGGCCCGTATGCGCGGCCTGCGGCTGGTCGGCGTAGAGCTTGCGTATCTCGTCGTAGGCCTTCATGTAGGTGACGGGATTCGAGCGCGACGATTTTCCTATGGGATTCTGGTCGACTATCTCCACCGACTGCAACATGGCCGC
>CAZFIN010000124.1:0-3397 GCA_964519525.1 uncultured Alistipes sp.
CATAACTATTCGAGCGTTATGGTGTAGTCGCGGTTATAGTTAACGCGCATCCACTCCTGATTCACATATTTGTCGCCCCGCTGTTTCTGAACGAACTTGTACTCGGTCTGCAACGGCACGAAACGGGTGTCGAGCATGTTGTACTCGATGTCGGAACGCATACCCTCGCAGAAGATCATCGCGGTGTCGTAGCCGCGGTAGGCATAGAGCGACGGCAGCATGCGGAACGAATCAATGTAGCGGCTGTCGAAGTCGCGCACGGCAGCCGAGTCGCGTTTGGCATGGTAGGTCGAGATCATGACCACGTTGTTGTTGAAGAACGACGTGTGGTCGATGTTGTTGAACCTGCCCCAGCGCGATGTGCCGAGAACCGTATAAGGCGCACTCTTGGCGCTGCGCTCCGTAAGGGCCGTATTGGCCGAGGCCAGAGTGCCGAGTATGCGGTCCACGTCGGTCTCCGAGCTGGCCAGAACGATGAACAGACACGGCGTCTCGTTCTTCAGTATGTCGGTCATGTCGCCGATGTTAGGTGCCGCGGCGTTGCGCGGAGTCAGTATCGAGCGCTGGTCGAACGAATAGTCGTAGCTCGCGTAACTGCGGCCTTCGAGCTGTCGGAGCATCTCCTGTTCGAACTCGCGGTCGTAAGCCGAGGCGTAGATCAGATAGATGTCGCGTCCGCCGTCGATCAGATCGGCTATCTTGTCGTATTTCCGCTCCGGATCGGGCGAAAGCTGGTAGAGCGCCGCGCTTCTCACGGCCGAGATATTCGCCAGCGGCGATACGACGGGTATCGAATTGGCATGAGCGTACTGCAATACGGGGTTTAGTTCGTCCTCATAGACGGGGCCGACAACGAGGTCGGTGCCCGCGAACGACGGGTCGGACACGATCTGCTGCACCTTGAGCCGGTTGTGTCCGGTATTGTAGACGGTAAGATTTATGTCCCCGCGTCCCTTGGCCTTGAGTTCCTCCAACCCGACGAGGAATCCCTGATAGAACTCCACATAGCTTGCGTTGGGTTTCGAATCGACGCTCAGCGGCAACATGAGCGCGACATCGAGCGTGCGGCCCGCCTCCACGGCGCGGAAAACTATGTTCTCGGCGCTCGACTGAACATCCATGATAGAGCCGTAGCCGGTCTTTTCGGGTTCAACCGGTACGGATGCCGTTGTCGTCGCCTTCTTCGGAAGACGAATCATGGCGCCGGCCTTCAGTCCGTTCGACACATCGTTCAGCCGCGCGAACTCGCTCTCCGAAATGCCGAAATGACGCGACAGCGAATAGATCGTCTCACCCGGCTCCACGACATGATAGACATAACCGTCGTCCGCGGCCCTGTTCAGATTGTCGGCATATTCGGCCATCTCGCCCTGAGCCTCGGCCTCCGACGACGAACCTATCTCGGCCCGTCTGATCCACAGCGACTCGCCGATGGCAAGGCCCTGCGGGTTTACGTTCGGATTATCCTCGCGGAGAGTCGATACCGAAATATTATAGTCGCGCGCTATGGCGTAGAGCGTCTCTCCGGCCTTGACACGGTGGGTCAGAAACTCCTTCTTGCGCTTCTTCTCGGCACGGGCGTCGGCCTTCGCCTTATCGGTAACGGGAATCTTCACGGTCTGGTCGATGCGCAGGCCGTCGGCCGCGCCCGGATTGCACTCCTTTATGGCCTCTTCGCTCACTTCGTAGGCCTTGGCTATCGAATAGAGCGTGTCACCCGACTTCACGGTGTGTACGTAATATTTCTGTCCGTTGATAAAAACTATGACGGGAGTCTTCTCTATTACGGGCATGTACTCCGCCGCCGTGCCCGACAATGCGGCCAATGCCAGTCCCGCGGCAACGATTCGCTTTAGTATCCTCATAAATTTAACGTAAAGTCCGGCAACGCAGTCGCCGAACCTGAATTATAAATATTTTTCCCGGAATTGCTGCGCCGGGGATCATCAGTATTTTCTGTCGCGGAACCGGATCTCGGTTATCACCTTTTTCGTGTAGAGCGGGAAGTCGCCGTTCATCATCCACGAATAGTAACTCGGCTCCTCCTGAAACACTTCGCCGACAACGCGGCCCTTGTGCTTGCCGAAGCTGAACACCTCCTGCCCCTTGTCATTGTAGACTATGCGTCCGGCATAATCGACCGTCTCGCCGCGGGCCGAGAATTCGGCAAGCGCGGCCACGTCGTTCGTCAGATCGGGATAGCGGTCCAGCTGCGCCTTCAACACCTCGTATGTGGCCAGCGTGTCGGCCTCGGCCGAGTGGGCGTCGGTAAGGTCCTTGTCGCAATAGAACTTGTAGGCGGCCACCAGCGTGCGCTGCTCCATCTTGTGGAATATGTTCTGCACGTCGATGAACTTGCGTTTCTTGAAATCGACGTCGACACCCGCGCGCAGGAACTCCTCGACCAGCATAGGCAGATCGAAACGGTTGGAGTTGAACCCGCCGAAGTCGCAGCCCTCGATGAACTGCGCCAGCGACTTGGCGATCTGGGCGAATACCGGAGCATCCTTCACGTCGTCGTCCGTGATTCCGTGAATGGCCGTGGCGGATTCGGGAATGTGCATCTGCGGATTTATGAGGCGGGTGCGGACGACCTCGCCGCCGTCGGGCATCACCTTCACCATCGAGATCTCGACGATGCGGTCCTTGGCCGTATCAACGCCCGTTGTCTCCAGATCGAAGAAGACAATCGGGCGTTTAAGATTCAGATCCATCGTTCAAATTGCGGTTATGCGTTTATCATCATGGGCATGAGAAGCATGAGCGTCTCGCTGCTCTGCTTGTCGTCATACACCGGCTTGAATACTCCGGCACGGGTCGAGTCGGCCAGCTCCACCACTACCGTGGGGGTGTCGATGTTCGAGAGTATCTCGACAAGGAACGTCGACTTGAAACCGATGGTCACCGGATCGCCGTCGTAGCTGCACGAGATGGTCTCGTTGGCCGACACCGAGAAGTCGATGTCCTGCGCCGTGAGGTTTATGCGGTTGTCCGCGATATCCATGCGGATGAGGTTGGTCGTGGGATTCGAGCACACGGCCACGCGCTTGATGCCGTTGACGAACTCCACGCGGTCGATGAGCACCTTGTTGGGATTGGCTACGGGAATAACCGCATTGTATTTGGGATAGTTGCCCTCGATAAGACGGCACACCAGCTTGTAGTTCTTCAGCTCGAACGTCACGTTCTTGGCATCGAACGTAACAGTCACGGCGTCCTCCTCCTTAAGCAGGAGGTTCTTGAGCAGGTTGGCCGGTTTCTTGGGCAGGATGAACGACGACGAGAAGTCGGACTGATTCTCGGCCGCATACTTCACCAGTTTGTGGGCGTCGGTGGCCACGAAGGTGAGCGACTCGGGCTCGAAGTCGAAGTATACGCCGTTCATCACGGGACGCAG
>CAZFIN010000125.1:0-3385 GCA_964519525.1 uncultured Alistipes sp.
GCGCTGATGCGCTTGGGCGGAATAAGACCCGACATATCCTTGATGGTAATCATGTCGGCACCCAGAGCGGCCATCTGCTTGGCCTTGTCGAGGAAGTACTCGTCGGTGAACACCGGTTTGGGAGCCTTCTTGCCCAGCAGCTTCTGGAAGAACGAGGGCTGGGGATATTTCGGATCCACCGTATAGCATACGGCGCAATCGGCTATACCGCCGTACTGCTTGACATATTTCACTGTCGACTTCACGTTGTCGACATCGTTCAGCGCATCGAAGATACGCATGATTCCGAGTCCGCTCTCGATGGCGTTGCGGCAGAAACCGTCGATGATCTCATCCGTATACGGCGCATAGCCGAAAAGGTTGCGGCCGCGCGAGAGGGCGGTCAGCTTCGAAATGTCGCCTATCGTTTCATGGATGCTCTCCAGACGGGTCCATGGATTTTCGCCGAGATAGCGCATCACGGAGTCAGGCACGGCGCCGCCCCAGACCTCCATAGCGAAGAATCCGGCATCCTTATAATATGGCAGACAACGATTGATCTGCTCTTGCGTCATACGGGTGGCGAATGATGACTGCTGTCCGTCGCGCAATGTTAAATCTCTTATTTTTAACGATTTGGCCATAATGTAAGTATTAATGAAACAATTCTCTTATCTATAATGAAATCCTAACTGTATAATCTTCGCAAAGATATTAAACTTATTCGACACTGCAATTATTTTGTGGCGAATTATTATCTTTGCGGGGTAAAAAGTCCTTCAAATGTCGCCGTTTTCGGTATTGCTCACTCTGTCGGCCTATCTGGCGCTGCTCTTTTCCGTGGCCTATCTGTCGGGGCGCGGAGTCGACAACGCCGGCTTTTTCATAGGCAATCGACGTACCACTTGGTACATGGCCACTCTGGCGATGATCGGAGCCGCCATGTCGGGCGTCACATTCATCTCGGTTCCGGGATCGGTGGCGGCCGACTCGTTCTCCTACATGCAGATGGTGGTGGGATTCACCGTCGGACAGTTCATCGTGGCATTCATTCTCGTACCGGTCTTTTACAGGCGCGGCGTGGTGTCGCTGTACGAGTATCTCGACGGCCGCTTCGGCATCACCACCCACCGCACCGGCGCATGGTGCTTCATGGTGTCGAAGATATTCGGCGCCTCGCTGAAGATATACGTGGTGTGCGCGGTCATGCAGATGCTCGTGTTCGACCGTCTCGGCATGCCGTTTACGGCAAACATTCTGTTCACCATGCTGCTGGTGTGGCTCTACACCAAATGGGGCGGCGTGCGCTCGCTCATACTCACCGACACCCTGCAGTCGGTATGTCTCGTGGCAAGCATCGCGGTGTGCATATGGTTCATATGTCGCGAACTCGGATTCTCGCCGGGAGAGTGTTGCGAGGCGGTGGCGGCATCGCCGTATTCACGGATATGGTTCTTCGACGATCCGTCGTCGGCCCGCTACTTCTGGAAAATGGCGGCCGGCGGAGCCTTGTGTCTGGTGGCCATGACCGGACTCGATCAGGACATGATGCAGCGCAACATGAGCTGCCGCACCATACGCGACTCGCAGATAAACATCGTGCTCACGGCCTTGTGCCAGATAGTCGTGATCCTGCTTTTTCTGGCCCTCGGGGCGCTGCTCTACATTTATATCGACCGTGCCGGTCTGCCGGCGCCGGAGAAAGGCGATCAGGCGTTCGCGCTGGTGGCCGTGAACGGCGGCCTGCCGGCGATAGTGGGGATAGTGTTCGTCGTGGGACTCATATCGTGCACCTATTCAGCCGCCGGGTCGGCCCTCACGTCGCTCACCACGGCGTTCACTATCGACATAATGCGCGGCGCCGACAGATACGGCGAGGTGGAGCTCGCACGTCTGCGCAAGAGGATACACGTGGCGATGGCCGTCGTGATGACAGCCGTTATCGTGATATTCGACCGCTTCGGCAACGACAGCGTCATAAACCTCGTGTTCCGCGTGGCGGGTTACACCTACGGCCCCATACTCGGCATGTTCGTATTCGGCATGGCATGCCGCCGACGGGTGCGCGAACGCTGCGTTCCGGCCATAGCCGTGCTGTCGCCCGTTCTGAGCTGGCTTCTGCAGTGGCAGGCGGCCGAGAGGTTCGGGTATCACATCGGCTTCGAACTGTTGGGTTATAATGCATTATTCACTATATTTGGACTGTTTTTAACATCACTGCACTATGATAAAAAGGCTTCGTAACGTGCTTCTCGCTGTGATTCCGGCCATTATGCTGACCGCACCGGCGGCGGTGCCGGCGCGTGACCTGACGTCCGGCCAGCGGCGCGAGATAGCCGACATGCTGACCCGCATGGTCGGCCGCGAAATACTCGGCGGATCGGTCAAGATCGACCGTCTGAAAACCGCCGGCGACAAACTCGAAATATATGCTTCGGTCGGTCTTTCATACTATCCGTTCCGCGAGGAAAACGTTCAGGCCATGTACGATTCGGTGCGTTCGCTGCTGCCGGCCGAATATGCGAAATACAAGCTGTCGCTCATCACCGATAACCACCGCATCGAGGAGCTGATCCCGCACTATTACCGCACCTCGTCGCGCGGCGGCGTGCGCTTCACCAACCGGTCGTCGCAGCCGCTCGTGCGCCGGCTCTCGTCGCAGAACGCACCGGCCGAGGGACTCGCCGGCCGTCACATAGCCATGTGGCAGAGCCACGGCCGCTATTTCGAGCAGAAGGAAAACATCTGGCGCTGGCAGCGTTCGCGTCTGTGGGAGACGGTGGAGGACCTCTTCACGCAGAGTTTCGTGCTGCCGTATCTGGTGCCCATGCTGGAGAATGCCGGAGCCAACGTGCTGCTGCCGCGCGAAAGGGACACGCAGCTGAACGAGATAATAATAGACAACGACAAGGGTATCGACGACACGCGCTACTCGGAAACCGACGGCGCCGAGAAGTGGAGCGAGGAGGGGCAGGGATTCGCCCATGCGAAGGAGGTCTATCTGTCGGGCGAGAACCCGTTCCGCGACGGCACGGCGCGTTCGGTAAAGAGCGTCACGGGCGGCCGCGAGAGCCTCGCCGAGTGGTGTGCCGCAATTCCCGAGGACGGCGAATACGCCGTTTACGTGTCATACCGCAGCTTCGGGCCGGACAGCGCCGACGATGCCTCATACACGGTGCATCACCGCGGCGGCGATACACGCTTCGCCGTCAACCAGACCATGGGCGGCGGGATGTGGGTCTATCTGGGCCATTTCGATTTCGAGGCCGGCGACGAGCGCCCCCTCGTGACGCTCACCAACGTCTCGGCCAAAGCAGGACGCAAGGTGTCGGCCGACGGAGTGAAGATCGGCGGCGGCTACGGCAACATAGCCCGCGTGGTGACGCCGGCGCTGCGGCGCGACGGG
>CAZFIN010000126.1:0-3315 GCA_964519525.1 uncultured Alistipes sp.
GCAGCAGGGGCACCTTGTAGTCGAGCGCCTCGCCCGTGTAGGCGATGAATACGGTGGGGATGCACAACGTGGTGTCGACGATGAATGCCGGCGAGGTGGGATCCCACGCCGAGTAACCGCGCGCCTCGAAGGTATTGCGGATACCGCCGTTGGGGAACGACGATGCGTCGGGCTCCTGCTGAGCCAGCACCTTGCCCGAGAACGACTCGATGACGGCACCCTTTCCGTCGGGATCCGAGAACGAATCGTGCTTCTCGGCAGTACCTCCCGTCAGAGGCTGGAACCAGTGGGTGTAGTGGTCGGCACCGTTGTCCAGCGCCCACTGGCGCATGCCGGCGGCCACGCTGTCGGCCAGTTCGGGCGAGAGCGGAGTGCCGTTCTCCATCGTGCCGAGCAGCGCCTCGTAGGTGGGTTTGTCCAGATACTTGCGCATGACGCTGCGTCCGAACACCTTTTCGCCGAAATACTCCGAAGGGCGTGCGCTCGGAGCCTTCACCTCCACGGCCCTGTGATTCAGCGCCGCTTCAACCATCTTAAATCTGAGTAGCATAACTTTTATATGTTATTTATAGTAACCATTCCGTTTCCGTCGGGCGGGAGATTTGTTTCAAATCGAAAAATTCGCAAATAACTCCGTTTCGCTTCCACAATGCAAATATACACTTTCAACGCAGAAACAACAATTTTTCACACCATTTTCGCGAAAAAACTACCGCAAATTCAGAAAATAACCGCAAAAACAGGTGTACTTTTCCAAAAACGGCCCTATTTTAAGAGCCAAATCCGGAAACAGCCCGATTTTGCAAAACCGGAATTTCAGTAGCTATAAAGAATATTTTTACCCTATATATCCATAAATACCGGCCCGGCGGCGCGGAAACGTAGGCCGTCATGCCGGCGGGCGGATGCTCCGATTGTTGTTATCTTTTTAACAGAAGATGACAACCGATATGAAAAAAATATTATCTTTGCATGATTTAATCGGGCAGACACATGCCCGGCCACCCAAAACACCGAAACAGAATTACATTAATACTACATACACTAAAACTAATTCCAAAACAGATTATGGCTAATACCGAAAAAGAAAAGTTGTTTGCCGAATTCCCGCCGGTAAGTACCGAGCAGTGGGAAGCGGCCATAACGACAGACCTTAAAGGTGCTGACTACGAGCGAAAACTCGTATGGAGAACAGCCGAGGGATTCAACGTGCGCCCCTACTACCGCGCCGAAAATCTCGAAGGCATCGAATTTCTCGGCTCGCAGGCCGGCGAGTTCCCCTACGTTAGAGGAACGCACAACCGCAACGACTGGCGCATACACCAGACCGTGACGGTCGCCGATCCCGAAGCGGCCAACGCCGAGGCGCTGAAGATTCTCAACGCCGGCGTCGACTCGCTCGGATTCCACATCGAGTCGAAAGAGTTCACGGCCGAGGCGCTCGACACGCTGCTCGGCGGAATCTGCATCCCCGCAGTTGAACTCACCTTCTCGGGTCACAAGATGCACGCCGTGGCGGCTCTGGTGCTCGACAAGATCGAGAAGGAGGGCGTAGCCAAGGACGAGGCGCGCATCAACTTCTGCATCGACCCCATCGTGAAGAACCTCTCGACCAAAGGTCACTTCTGCTGCAAGGATCCGCAGGGCGAGAACTGCTTCGCCACGCTCGCCGACATCGTTCGCCGCACGGCCGGCTACAAGGGCATACGCGTGGTGAACGTAACGGGCAGCCCATTCAGCAACGCAGGCTCGACCATCGTCGAGGAGCTGGCATTCACGCAGGCCGCGGCGCACGACTACATGGTGAAGCTCACCGAAGCCGGACTCAGCGCCGACGAGGCGGCACGCAAGATACGCTTCACGTTCGCCGTGACGTCGAACTACTTCATGGAGATAGCCAAGTTCCGCGCGGCACGCATGCTGTGGGCCAACATCGTCAAGGGCTACAACCCCGAGTGCGAGTGCTCGTGCAAGATGTTCGCACACGCCGTGACCTCGACTTGGAACCAGACGGTTTACGATCCCTACGTGAACATGCTCCGCGGCACCACCGAGGCCATGTCGGCATCGCTGGCCGGCGTACACTCGCTGGAGGTCACTCCGTTCGACTACTCGTTCGGCGAGCCCGACGAGTTCTCGAAGCGCATAGCGCGCAACGTCGAGCTGCTGCTCAAGCATGAGTCGCACTTCGATCAGGTGGTGGATCCCGCCGGCGGATCGTACTACATCGAGACCCTCACCCGCAACATAGCCGAACAGGCGTGGGCGCTGTTCCTCGAAGTCGAGGGCAAGGGCGGCTACATCGAGGCATTCAAGGCCGGCTACATAGTCGAGCGCGTGAAGGCTTCGGCCGCCGCCAAGGACAAGAACATATCGACCCGCCGTCAGATACTGCTGGGCGCCAACCAGTACCCCAACTTCACCGAGGTGGCGGCCGAGAACGTATCGGCCGAGGCCGTTACGCGCACCGAGGCCGAGGGCAACGTGCTGAAGCCCTACCGCGGCGCGATGGCCTTCGAGGCGATGCGCATGCATGTCGACCGCAGCGGCAAGCAGCCCAAGGCGTTCATGCTCACGTGCGGCAGCCTCGCAATGGCACGCGCACGCGCGCAGTTCTCGTGCAACTTCTTCGCCTGCGCCGGCATACGCGTTCAGGACAACACCTTCTTCAAGTCGCTCGACGAGGGCGTGGCAGCCGCTCTGGAGGCCAAGGCCGACATAGTGGTGGTTTGCGCGTCGGACGACGACTACGCAGAGGTAGCCCCCAAGATCAAGGAGATGCTGGGCGGAAAGGCGATACTGGTAGTTGCCGGAGCACCCGCATGCACACCCGAACTGGAGGCGCAGGGAATCAGCAATTTCATCAATGTCAAGAGTAACGTACTCGAAACTCTGAAGTTCTACCTCAAGGAGTTGGGTATCTAAAAAGCAAAGTCATGAGAGCAAAATTCGAAAAATTATCATACGAAGGCGGCAGCACCCGATGCGCCGCACAGGCCGAGGCTCAGCCTTGGATGACAGCGGAGCAGATACCCGTCAAGACGGACTACACCGCTGCCGACCTCGAAAATCTGGAACACCTGAACTATGCCGCAGGTATGGCTCCGTTCCTGCGCGGTCCCTACTCGACCATGTACGTGATGCGTCCGTGGACCATCCGCCAGTATGCCGGATTCTCGACCGCCGAGGAGTCCAACGCATTCTACCGCCGCAACCTCGCCGCAGGACAGAAGGGTCTGTCCGTGGCGTTCGACCTCGCTACGCACCGCGGCTACGACGCCGACCACCCGCGCGTGGTGGGCGACGTGGGCAAGG
>CAZFIN010000127.1:0-3254 GCA_964519525.1 uncultured Alistipes sp.
GTCGTAATGGCCGTAGACGAGCACCGTCTTTGCTTCGGGGCTGACGGTCTTTTCTGCGAACACCACCGGATTGCCGTCCGTCGGCATCACCTCGGCGTGGTCGGCGCCTGACTTCACGAGCGCGGCCGCGAGCCATTCGGCACAACGCTGCATGTCGGGTTTGTGTTCCGACTGCGCGCTGATCGACGGAATGCGAAGCAGGTCGAACAACTCGCTGATGAACCGGTCTTTATTGTCGTTTATGTAATCCTGTGCTTTCTTCATATCAAGCGATTGTTATGTTGTTTCAATATAATTACGATACTTTCAGCATCATGCGCATTACAGATTGCATATCTGCTTGACCTCGCCTATGATCTTCTGCGCCAGCGCTTCGGCCTCCTCGGGCGATTTGGCCTCGGTGTAGACGCGGATGATGGGTTCGGTGTTCGATTTGCGCAGATGCACCCAGTTCTCGGGGAAGTCGATCTTCACGCCGTCTATATCATTCACTTTCTCACCGGCATATCGCGCCTTCATCTCATGCAGGACTTTATCCACGTCGATGGCCGGCGTGAGCTGTATCTTGTTCTTCGAGGCGAAGTATGCCGGATATGTTTTGCGCAGCTCGGTCATGGTCATGCCTTTCTTTACAAGGAAGCTGAGGAACAGCGCCACGCCTACCAGCGCGTCGCGTCCGTAGTGCAGGGCGGGGTAGATCACGCCGCCGTTGCCCTCGCCGCCTATCACGGCGCCAGTCTGTTTCATCTTCGCTACGACGTTCACCTCGCCGACGGCCGATGCCTCGTATTTGCCGCCGTGCGCTTCGGTAACGTCGCGCAGTGCACGCGACGAGCTGAGGTTCGACACCGTGTTGCCGGCGCCGTGCGACAGCACATAGTCGGCCACTGCGACCAGCGTGTACTCCTCGCCGAACATTTCTCCGTTCTCGCACACTAAGGCCAGACGGTCCACGTCGGGATCGACCACCACTCCGAGGTCCGCCTTTTCGCGGCGTATTACCTCCGCTATCTCCGTCAGGTTCTCGGGCAGCGGCTCGGGATTGTGGGCGAACTGACCGTCGGGTTCGCAGTTGAGTTCGACCACCTCGCAGCCGAGTTCGCGCAGGAGCTGCGGGATGACCACGCCGCCGACCGAGTTCACCGCGTCGACAACCACCTTGAACCGCCGTGCGCGCACGGCCTCGCGGTCGACGAGCGGCATGTCCAGCACCTGCCCGATGTGACGGGCGTTGAAGTCCTCGCGCAGGACCACTTTCCCGAGGTCGCCTACCTCGGGGAAGCGGAACTCCTCGTCTTCGGCCAGAGCGAGCACCCGTTTGCCTTCGGCGTCGTTAAGGAACTCGCCTCGCTCGTTGAGCAGTTTGAGCGCATTCCACTGCTTGGGGTTGTGCGAGGCGGTTATGATTATGCCTCCGTCGGCCTTGTGCGTTATTACGGCCATCTCCGTTCCGGGGGTCGTGCACAGTCCCACGTTTATCACGTCGGCGCCGCACCCCATCAGGGTTCCCTCGATTATGTCGCCTACCATCGGGCCCGAGATGCGGGCGTCGCGTCCCACTACGACGGTGAGTTTTTTGCCGTTGTGCTTTTCGCTCATGAAACGGACGTAGGCGGTCGTGAACTTCACTATGTCGATCGGCGTGAGGTTGTCGCCCTGTGCGCCGCCTATCGTTCCGCGAATGCCGGAAATTGATTTGATGAGAGTCATTTTATTACGGTTTTTGCAGTTGTACAATAGCTATAAAAAATGGTTGATTTATTTTGTAATTCGAGGTAAATATATTACTTTTATGCCATATAAAAAAGATAAAACAGGAAAATTTATCGTATGCAGACCAGAATGATACCCTCTTCGGAATTGATAATCAACGACGACGGTTCGGTATTCCATCTGCACCTGCGCCCCGAGCAGCTCGCCGATATTGTCATACTGGTCGGCGATCCGGCTCGTGTGGACATGGTGGCTGCGCTGTTCGACAGCGTGGAGTGCCGTGCGGCGAACCGGGAGTTCAACACCGTGACCGGCGTCTACCGCGGCCGGCGCATGAGTGTGCTGTCGACGGGTATAGGCATAGGCAACATCGACATTGCCGTGACCGAGCTCGATGCTCTGGCCAACGTCGATTTCGTTTCGCGTACGGTAAAGGAGCGGTTCCGCCGCCTGACGCTCGTGCGTCTGGGCACTTCGGGTGCCTTGCAGCCCGACATCGAGGTGGGCGAGATCGTCTATTCCCGCACGTCGGTCGGGTTCGACGGCCTGCTCAACTACTACAAGGGCCGCGACGAGGTGTGCGATACCGAGATCGAACGCGCGTTCATGCTGCATACGGGCTGGAGCGATCTGCTGCCCAAACCCTACTTCATCGACTCCGATCCCGAACTCTGGGAGCTGTTCAGGGATTCGGTGACGGAGGGCATCACCGTCGCGGCTCCCGGCTTTTATGCTCCGCAAGGCCGCTGGGTGCGGCTCGAACCGGCCGACGCCGGGCTGAATGCCAAGATAGAGTCTTTCCGTTACGGCGGCCGCCGCATCACCAATTTCGAGATGGAGGGATCGGCTCTGGCCGGTATGGCGGCGCTTATGGGGCACCGCGCCACCACTATGTGCACCGTCATAGCCCAGCGCGTGGCCAAGGACGCCTGCACCGATTACAAACCGTTCGTCGAGCGCATGGTGGGTATGGCTCTCGACAAACTGGCCGGAATTTAACATTCGACAAGAAAACATATAGAAGAGAGAAATATGAAATTTACAGTATCAAGTTCCGCGCTGCTGGCGCTGCTGGCGACCACGGGCAAGGTTATAAGCAACAAGAGTTCGCTTCCCATTCTGGAGCACTTCCTGATGGAGCTCAAGGACGGCCAGCTGACCGTCACCACCTCGGATCTGGAGACCACTCTCGTGGGTTCCATCACGGTCGAGAACGTTGAGCGCGAGGGCGTCATCGCCGCTCCGGGCAAGCTGATGCTCGATTCGCTCAAGGAGTTCCCCGAGATGCCGCTTGTAATCGACGTCAACGATTCTACGTGGGAGATCCAGATCACTTGGGCGAGCGGCCACCTCTCGATCCCCGGCGCCAATGCCGTGAGCTATCCGGCGGTGCAGACTCTCGGCAACGAGCGCAAGAGCCTTTCGCTGGATGTCGACATGCTGGTGAACGGCATCAACAAGACCATATTCGCCACGGCCGACGACGAACTGCGTCCCGTGATGAACGGCGTATACTTCGACTTCGAGCCCGAGTCGCTCAC
>CAZFIN010000128.1:0-2996 GCA_964519525.1 uncultured Alistipes sp.
AGTGGTTGAAGCTGTTCAGGCCGCGCGGGCCCATGCCCTTGTCGATCATGTAGCTGTTCCAGCGCTCCCAGATGGTGGTCGCGCCGTTGTCCACCGAGTAGAGCCAGCTGGGGTTCTTGCGCTGGAAGAGGAGCTCGTAGGCTATGTCGGTCATGCCGTTCTCGGTGAGCGTGGCCATGAGGATCGACGTTCCGAGGAATCCGGTCTGCAGGCAGTTGTCGTGCTGGCGGAAGTTATCGCGCAGGCGGGCGATCATCTGCTCCCGGGCCTCGCCCTCGACCAGTCCGTTGCGCAGCGCGAACAGGGCCGGCGTCTGCATGGTATTGAGTATCGCGGTCCTGAACGTACCGTCGGCATTGAGGAACTTCTCCTTCATGTACTCCTTGGCCTCGGCCGACATGCGGCGGTAGCGGTCGGCGTCGCGACCCGTGGCGGCGGCCATGTCGGCCATCATCGCGGCATCCGACGCCCAGTACGAGGCGCTCAGATAGTTCCAGTAGTCGATGGTTTCGGGGCGCAGTCCGTTCTCGCCGTACGACCGGCCGCTGCACGACTCCAGCGGCTCGTAGCTCAGCCAGTCGGCCCACTGGTAGTTGCCGTTCTCGGCGGTCAGCGCCTCGTGGCTGTACTTGGTGTCGTAGATGTGGTTCATGAACAGGTCCATCGCCGCCCAGTTCTCGTCGACGATCTGCTTGTCGCCGAACTGCTTCCACACCGTCCACGGAACGATGATTCCGGCGTCGGCCCAGCCCAGACGCATCGTCTCGTTGCCGTACTGCGCATGCGGTGCCACGCCCGGGAAACCGCCCAGAGAGTTCTGGCTGTCGCGCATGTCGCGCATCCACTTGTGGAAGAACGACGAGGTGTTGGCAAAGAATGTGCCGGTCTCGGTGAACACCTGCGTGTCGGCGGTCCAGCCCAGACGCTCGTTGCGCTGCGGGCAGTCGGTGGGTACCGAGAGGTAATTCGACAGCTGGCCCCAGTATGTGTTCGAGATGAGTTTGTTGACCGACTCGTCGCCCGTCGAGATCCTGCCGATTTCGAGGTTTCCGGCGATCGAGGTGACGGGGATGGTGGCTATGCTCTTTATCGTCACGTCGTCCGTGGCTGTGATCGACACGTAGCGGTAGCCGAAGAACGAGCAGCTGGGACGGTAGCTCACGTACTTGCCGCCCGCGCCGAAGGTGTACTTCAGCATGCAGCCCGTGTCGGGTATGCGCAGGTTCTCGCGGTGGACGCTGCCCTCGGGGCCATCCATGCCGCGGCTGCGGGCGCCGTTGCCGTCGTTAAGCAGCTCGCCGGGCAGGCAGGTGAGCGTGGTGCCCTCGGCGGCCTTGAACAGGAACTGAGGCACGCCCGCGCAGTTCTGGCCGAAATCCACGACCAGCGTTTCGCCGGCGGCCACCGTCATGGCGCTTCCGGGGGCGATATCCCTCAACACGACTATCTTGCCGAACTCACCCTCCTTGGCGTTCTCGACATCGCGCCACACGTAGGCCTTCACGGGCGACAGCTTCAGGTCGTGACGCAGATACACCTCGGCACCCTCCGAAGGCAGTATCTCGCCGCGGAACTCCCGGTTCTCCTCGGGGGCGGCAAGCCGATCGACACACTCGTAGCCCATCTTCTCGCGGGCGTCGTACTCCTCGCCGTCGAATATGGCGGCATGCTTCACCGGTCCGGCTATGCCGGCCTTCCAGTTGTCGAGGTCGGTGCCGAACAGCTCGGTCGAGCCGTCGTCGTAGGTCAGTTCGAGCACTCCGCGGAACGCGCACTTGGTGCCCCACATGTCGCCGTCGCCGGGGGTGACGATCTTGTCGGCCCACCATCCCGGAGTGACCTGCGCCGAGAGCTGGTTCTCGGCCCCGGCGCCGCACTCGAACGCGCCGGTTATGTCGTAGGTGAACGAGCGGCGGGTCTTGAGCACGTGGGTGAAGCCCGGCTTCATGATCTCCTCGCCGACGGGACGGCCGTTGAGATAGAGCTGGTAGACGCCCAGTCCCGTGGTCATCCACTTGGCCGCCACGACCTTGCGGCCGTTCTTCACGGTCGACACGAACCAGCTGGCTCCGTCGGCCGCACGGCCGTTGTTGCGGCCGCGCACCACAGGGGCGTCGACGACCGATATCCACTTGGCCGACTCCCATGCCGAGGCATCGAGGGCCGCGACCTTCTCACCCGCGGGAGCGGGCGACGAAGGCGAACAGTTTGCCAGAAGCGCGGCGCCCGCCACGAACGCAAGCGCCAGAGAACGAAATCTTGTCTTCATATAGTTCAGGTTATAAATTTGTCAAAATCCATTAAAACGAACAAATATAACAATTTATCGGCACATGCGGTGGCCGCGGCCGGCATTTGTGGCAAAATTTCCATTATTTATGCCAGCATTTATACGGCTCATCCGGGCGCAAGTGACCGTCTTTTTTATTATTTTTACAGCTGATATGAAACGAGCATTAGCCGAGAAACTGCGATACGAGGCCTACATGAGGCAGAAAGCCGAGGCCGCAGCACCGCTCCCCGCGCCGGTCGACGACGGGCGGCGTCTGGTGAGGGTGTTCGTCGAGGGGTACGAGGACGTGGCCTTCTGGCGCGGCATATTCGACCATTTCGACAACCCCTTCCTGCGGTTCGAGATCTCGGTGCCCAACCGCGAGGACCTGCCCAAGGGCAAGAAGGTGCTCATGTCGATGCTGCCGCGCTCGGGCGAGGAGCTGCTGCTGTGCGTCGACTCCGACTTCGACTATCTGTTCGGCGACCTCACGCCGCAGTCGGCCGCGATAAACTCGGCGCGGTACATGTTCCACACCTACACCTACGCCACCGAGAACTATCTGTGCTACGCCCCCTCGCTGCACAACGTGTGCGTGAAAGCCACCAAGAACGACTGCCACATATTCGACTTCGTGGCGTTCATGGCCCGCTATTCGCAGACGATATACCCGCTGTTCCTGTCGTACGCCTACTCGGCCAGCCTGTCCAGCAAGTCGGTGTTC
>CAZFIN010000129.1:0-2931 GCA_964519525.1 uncultured Alistipes sp.
CCGCGGCCGGCATGTCTCGGTGCCCGTCGAGACACTGCTCGAGGAGGCGCGCGGACTTGCGGCGCGCGGCGTGAAGGAGCTCATGGTCATCGCGCAGGACACCACGTACTACGGCATCGACCTCTACGGCCGCCGCCGGCTGGCCGATCTGCTCACGGAGCTGTGCCGCATCGAGGGCATAGAATGGATAAGACTCCATTACGCCTATCCGGCCTCGTTCCCCGACGAGGTGATCGACGTGATGGCGCGCGAGCCCAAGATCTGTAAGTATCTCGACATTCCGTTCCAGCACATATCCGACCGCATGCTTGCGGCCATGAAGCGCCGCCACACCAAGGCCGAGGCGCTCGATCTCGTCCGCCGGCTGCGCGAACGCATACCCGACATAGCGCTGCGCACGACGCTTCTGGTGGGCTACCCCACCGAGACAGAGACCGACATGGCCGAGCTGGAGGAGTTCGTGCGCGAGGTGCGCTTCGACCGTCTGGGCGTGTTCCCCTACTCCGAGGAGGAGGGGACCTACTCGGCGCAGAACCTGCCCGACGACGTGCCCGACGACGAGAAGCAGCGACGCGCCGACCGCATCATGGCCGTGCAGGAGCGTATATCGCTCGAAAACAATCTCGCCCGCGTGGGACGCACCATGCGCGTGATCGTCGATTCGCGGCAGGGCGACTACTACGTGGCCCGCTCCGAGTACGATTCGCCCGAGGTGGATCAGGAGATACTGATTCCGGCCTCGCAGCGCCAGCTGCGCCGCGGACGGTTCTACGACGTGACCGTCACGGGAGCCGAGGACTACGACCTCTACGCCGAGGTGACGGCTCCGGCGCGCGGAGGACGCGGATAGCCGCGTCCGTCGGCACACGGAGGGGCTGCGACACGGCGCCGCGCCTGCAAGGCGGACGTTTTCGTGTACGTATCGGACCCTATGCGGAGATATAATTTGCAGGTAATATATTTTTTTACTATCTTTGAGTCACAAAACCGTTACAGACCGCTCCGATGGCTTGCAAAAGTATCATAGCGCATATCACGGCTCAGACCGAGAAGATAATCGAGCGTTACGAGAAACTCGAAGCCGACTGCGAACAGCTCCGGCAGGAGCGCGACCGCTTGCGGGCCGAAGTGCGCGGACAGCAGGAGAATCTGCTCGAACTGCAGGCCGAGGTGCAGCGGCTGAGACTGGCCGAAGGTCTGGGCGGCGGAACAACGGACAAGGCGAAATCGCGGGCACGCATCAACCTGTTATTGCGGGAGGTGGATAAGTGCATCGCATTGCTCGCCCAGACGCAGGAGTGACAGCGCAGGCTATGGCGAAACAGAAGATAAATCTCAAGGTTGCCGGCAAGGCATACTCGATGACGATCGACAGCGAGAAAGAGGAGACTTACCGGCTGGCCGAACGCGAGGTGAACGCCAATGTCAGCAAGTTGCAGAAGACGTTCGGCGACAGTGTCACCATGCAGGACTGTCTGGCCATAACGGCCTTGCAGCTGAGCATAAACAACATCGACATGACGCGGCAGGGGCAGCCCGACAGCGACGATCTGCGGGCGCTGGATGCCTTGTCGCAGCGCATGGACCGGCATCTCAACCGTCTGTCCCGCCCCTCGCGCAAGGGGACGAAGTAACCGGACGGCCGCGGCCGGAACAGCGGCGCGGCGGATGCGGAACCGGAACGGAGGGCCGGACCACACGCCCGGGCCGTTGCGAGAGGAGAGAGAAGCGAGGAGAGGCAAGGAGAGAAGAGAGAAGAGAGAAGAGGATAGAAAATGCAGGACGGGGCGAAATAAAACGGATGCCGCTCCCGTTAGCCATTACGATAAGACGTTCTTTGTGATACGAAAATCTACCCGCATGGATTTCCTTATAGCTTTGCGAAACTGAACACTTTTTACATTGGGTCAACTCTCGGTTTGTCAAAATCAGGCCTTAACCCGCTCCGGCGGGTGTGCCGCGCGCACCGTTGGACGATTGCGAATCCCGGAGCCCCACACCTTGACTTATCGGCAGATTCGTCAAACAAGAAAAGGAACTTCCGTGCGGGTTTTTTCATATCGTGCCCCGCAACCCACAGGCGGCGCGGCAGAAACCGATACGACAGAATAACACACAATATTAAAAACCTAAAGATTATTTAATTAAAAATGGGAACAACGCTAATAATACTCATCACCGCCATAATATCGGCCACAGTGAGCGTAGGGACCTACATGCTGGTAACCGCCTACATCACCAAGAACACGATAGCCAAGCAGCGCAGTGCGGCGCTCAAGGAGGCCGAGGCCGAAGGCGAGATGATAAAGAAGGAGAAGATTCTTCAGGCCAAGGAGAAGTTCATCCAGCTCAAAAGCGAGCACGACCGCATGATAAACGAGCGCAACCAGAAGATCGCCCAAAGCGAGCAGCGCGCCAAGCAGATCGAGGCCAATCTGGCCGGACAGCAGCGCGATCTGGACAACAAGATCAAGGAGAACGACCGCCTGAAGGAGCAGATGAACGGACAGTTGCAGAGCCTTAACGCCAAGAAGGAGCAGCTCGCAGGCGTGATACGCGAACAGAACGCGCGTCTGGAGCAGATATCGGGCATGAGCGCCGACGACGCCAAGAACATCCTCATCGAAAACATGAAGTCGGAGGCCAAGGCCGAAGCCGCGTCATACGTCAACGAAACAATCGAGGAGGCCAAGCTCACCGCCACCAAGGAGGCCAAGCGTATCATCGTGGCGTCGATCCAGCGCGTGGCCACCGAGACGGCCATCGAGAACGCCGTCACGGTGTTCAACATCGACAGCGACGAGGTCAAGGGCCGCATCATCGGCCGCGAGGGCCGCAACATCCGTGCGCTGGAGGCAGCGACGGGGATCGAGATTATCGTCGACGATACGCCCGAGGCGATCATCCTGAGCGGCTTCGACCCCGTGCGCC
>CAZFIN010000130.1:0-2797 GCA_964519525.1 uncultured Alistipes sp.
GTCACGCTGCGCAAGGCTTACGGCGGCGCCTACATCGTCATGTCGTCGAAGCATATCCGCGGCGACATCAACTACGCATGGCCTACGGCCGAGATCGCCGTCATGGGTGCGAGCGGTGCCGTCGAGGTGCTGCATGCCAAGGAGCTTGCCGCGTTTACCGACGCTGAGCAGAAGGCCAAGTTCGTGGCCGACTGCGAGCAGGAGTACAAGGACAAGTTCTCGAACCCCTACAACGCAGCCCGTTACGGTTACATCGACGATGTTATCGAGCCCCGCAATACCCGTTTCCGCGTTATCCGCGCACTGGAGTCGCTGCAGACCAAGCGCCTGAGCAACCCCGCGAAGAAGCACGGCAATATTCCTTTGTAACGAAAACGATTGTAGCTTATGACAATGTTAGCAATAAACTGGGGCAATGCTCTGATTATTACCGTAGTCGGATTCTCGCTGGTGTTCCTCGTACTGGTACTGCTCATCGGCGTGATAAAGATCTTCGGTAAGATATTCGCAGCCAAACCCCAGCAGCCGGTCGTCGCTGCGGCGGCTGCCGCGGCTCCTGTCGCAACGGACGAGGAGGAGGAGATGGCGGCTCTCGCTTTCGCGCTGCACATGTTCTATGACATGCACGACGAGGAGAGCGATGTGCTTACCATCGTTCACGAAGACGCGGCCTACTCGCCGTGGAATCAAAAAAGTATAACATTCTAAGATTCAGTTAAAAAATGCAGAAACTTAAATTCAACATAAACGGAAAGCATTACGAGGCTACCGTGGCCGAGAAGGAGCACAACGTAGCCGAGGTGGAGCTCAACGGCAAGAAATACACTGTTGAAATGGAGCGCGCCGAGAGCGTGTCTGTTCCCCGTGTTGCGGCTCCCAAGGCTGCGGCCGCACCCGTTGCCGCCGCTCCCGCTGCGGCCCCCAAGGCTGCCGCAGGCGCCAACTCGGTGACCGCGCCCCTGCCGGGCAGCGTCACTGTGGTGAACGTGAAGGCCGGCGACGCCGTGAAGGCAGGTCAGACGCTGGTGATCATCGAGGCCATGAAGATGGAGAACGAGGTTCTGGCTCCGGCCGACGGCACCGTTACCGCGGTACATGTGTCGGGCGGTCAGGCCGTTCAGCAGGGCGATGCACTTTTGGATTTGGCATAACCGATAAATGTTGCGACCAATGAAGAGAGTGATGAAATATATGTTGATGCTGCTTGCCGTCGCTACGGTGGGACTGTCGGTGCAGGCGTGGGGTAACTCCTCGGCGCAGAACGATGCACAGCAGACCGTACAGAGCGTCGCGCAGGCTGCGGATGCCGATATCGATGTCGGCGAATCGCTTGTTAATTTTGCCGAGAGCATGGGTTTCGTCGGTCTGGTTCAGGACTGGCGCTGCATAGCGATGCTGGTCATTGCGTGCGTGTTGCTTTATCTGGCGATAGTCAAGCAGTATGAGCCGCTGCTGCTGCTGCCCATAGCGTTCGGTATGATACTCACCAACCTGCCCGGAGCGGGCATGTACCACTCGGAGCTTTTTGCCGGCGGTCATGTTCACTGGGACGGTTTCGACCGGCTGGCAGGACTGGTGGACTACCTCTATCTGGGTGTCAAGCTCGGAATCTATCCGTGTCTGATCTTCGTGGGTGTGGGCGCCATGACCGATTTCGGTCCGCTGATCGCCAACCCCAAGAGTCTGCTGCTGGGCGCTGCCGCACAGCTGGGTATCTTCGCCACCTATCTGGGTGCCACGGCTCTGGGCTTCCTGCCTAACGAGGCCGCTTCGACGGCGATCATCGGCGGTGCCGACGGCCCGACGGCGATCTACCTTACCTCGAAGCTCGCGCCTCATCTGCTGGGCCCCATCGCCGTTGCCGCATATTCGTACATGGCTTTAGTGCCGGTGATCCAGCCTCCCATCATGAAGGCTCTCACCACGGATGCCGAGCGCAAGATCTCGATGAAGCAGCTGCGCAGCGTGTCGAAGACCGAGAAGATCATCTTCCCCATCGTGCTTACGATGATTATCGCCCTGCTTCTGCCTTCGGCCGCTCCTCTGATCGGCTGCCTCATGCTGGGTAACCTCATGAAGGAGTGCGGCGTGGTCGAGCGTCTGAGCAAGACCGTGCAGAACGAGTTGATGAACATCGTCGTCATCTTCCTCGGCCTGACCGTCGGCGCTACCGCCACGGCCGAGGCTTTCCTCAATGTCCGGACACTCGGCATTCTGCTGCTCGGCGTCATCGCTTTTTGCATGGGCACCGCCTGCGGCGTGCTGCTGGCCAAACTGATGAACTGCTTCTCCAAGGAGGGCAACAAGATCAATCCGCTGATCGGCTCGGCAGGCGTTTCGGCCGTGCCGATGGCCGCCCGCGTCTCGCAGACCGAGGGTCAGAAAGCCGATCCGGCCAACTACCTCCTGATGCACGCCATGGGTCCCAATGTCGCCGGGGTCGTCGGGTCGGCCGTCGCCGCCGGTATCCTGCTGTCGTTCTTGGGATAACCGATTCTCGATTCTCTAAAAAGGGGCGGACTGCGATCCGCCCCCTTTTTTGTCCGGTGCGGTCCGCTCGTCTGCGACGATCCGTGCTGCCGCCGGTCGGCGCGCGACGGCCCGGGGAATCTGCGCGTCCGCAAGGTCCGCTTCCGAAAGCGGCGGCGGTAAGTTTTTTCTTCCGGGCCCCATGAAATTTTTCGTCGCACGGTTTGCCGGGTCGATATTTTTTCGTACCTTTGCGCACCCGCGTAGTGCGGGAACGGATTACAAACAAGTTAAACTAAACGTAAAACAGTGGATTCATTAAGCTACA
>CAZFIN010000131.1:0-2748 GCA_964519525.1 uncultured Alistipes sp.
TGCGAGCGGATGAACTCCTCCTTGGCGGCATCGCTCTTAAGCTCGACGGCGCCGATCTGCTCGCCATTCTTCACCTTGTCTATATAAAGGTCGAGCGCCTTGACCATCGACGGGGCCTCGGGCGAGGGCGCCGATGCGCGCACCTTCATGCCGGCCTCCAGCGCCGAACGGAGGGTGCCTTCGCCGAAAGTGGCCACGACGGGCAGTTCGTCGGCCTTGAAGTTCTCCAGCACGCTCTTGACGTCCGACGGCGAGTAGAGCGCCAGCACGTCGTAATCGGACGGGCGCATGTCGCTCATGTCGGCGGCGACCGTAAGGGCCAGAATGACAGGATCGAAATTAATCTTCAGCTTGACCAGCGTCTCGGGCAGCTCGGGCTTGTGAGGCTCGCTCAGCGCCAGCAGGAAACGTTCGCTCTTGTGCTTGATGATGAGTTCCAGCAGACCGGTGAACGATCCGTCGGCGAACGAGATCTTGCGCTTGCGGTAGACGATGTATTTCTGAAGATAGAGCGCGACTGCCTCGGTGTTGCAGATGTACTTCATGGTTTCGGGCACCGTGATACGCGCCTCCTCGCACACCTTGAAAAAACTGTCCACCGTGGTGCGCGACGTGAAGATGACGGCCGTATGGTCCAGTATCTCGATCCTCTGCGCGCGGAACTCCTTGAGCGTTACGCCTACGACGCGGATCAGCGGCTTGAAGTCGGCCTCCACGCCATGTTTGGTGACCAAATCATAAAAGGGCGATTTCTCAATCACCGCGGGACGCGGCTGCGATATCAAAATTTTCTTAACCATTCTCAACGCTTTTTACAGTCTCAACCTAATTATCACCTGCCACAAAAGACTCAACGGCACGATTTCGATGGTGCAAAGGTACAAAAACCAATGCAAAATCGAAATTTTTTTAGAAATAAAGAGCATCATGCTCTCGCGCAGAAAAAACATAAAGGCCACGGCTGCTGCGGCATAACCGGCCGCGAGCCAAATGTCCGATGCGACACCGGCGGCCAGCTGCGCTATAAGCACGACCGGAGCCACCATGACGGTGGCCAGAACGAAATATATCAGACGTATGCGCAGCAGCATGCTCACCGTGGCGAGCGACTGCGTGATCCATCCCACGCTCTCAAGCGCCACATACTGCAACAGCGTCACGGCAAGGAACGCGCCGACGGCAAGAAGCGGCACCCATACCGCCACTCCGTCGGGTATTCCGACATCGGCATGCCGCACCGCCCATCCGGCGGCGAGCACCCCGACGAATGCGGCGCCCAGCATGAACAGACGACCCAGAAAACCGTAGAATATATCGCTGCTGCGACGCTCGATCACACGGCCCGACTGCATCACGCTGCGGCGGAACACCGACCGGAACAGGGCCACCACGTCGTCGAAATAGCGGTAGAGACAGAACATGTAGACCAGCATGATACCCACGACCAACACCTCGAACACCGTCGCGGCCAGAGCCTCGCCGTCGTCCCGGCATTCGGCGGCGCGCACGGGCTGTACGGTCTGCGCGGTCGGAACTGCCTGCGCATCATGCACCTCCGGCACGGCAACCGAGTCGTGCAATGAAGCGGCAAGCGAATCGCGCAGCGCATCACTGTCGAGCGAGTCCCGGACGAACGCATCATAAACCGGCGTGAAAGGCATCATTCCCACGGAATCGGCCCCCGACACGGACACACCGACACTGCCGGCCGCATCGGAACAGTCATCCGCGTCGACCGCCATCGGCCTGACCGCAACGCCCTCGGCGGGCGATGCTCCGGCTCCGAACACGGCCGTGGCCTCGCCGTCGCGATAGACCTCGCGCGCACGCCGCCACCGCTCCACGATGAGGCGGAACGTATCTTCGGTGGCCGTGCCGCAGCCTTGTACCGCCGACATGCTGTCCCGCACGGCCGGCCCGACTGCGCCGCGGCGCAACTCGCCCGCGAAAGGAGCAACCAGCCGCATCAGCGACTCGGCAGGCAGGGTGTCGAGCCCCGATCCTACCGGCGTATCTATCGCTCTGTCCTTCATTCCAGCACACGTTTGAGGGTTATACGGAATGTGGTGCCGCGCCCCACTTCGGAGTCGACCACGGCTATCTTGCCCTGATGGTAATCCTCGACTATGCGCCGCGAGAGCGACAGTCCGAGACCCCAGCCGCGGGTCTTGGTGGTGAACCCGGGTTCGAATATGCGTTTCCAGTTGCTTTTGGGAATGCCCTTACCCGTATCCCTGACCTCGATCATCACCGACTTGTCGTTCGACCACACCCTCACGTCTATGTCACCATGGCCCTGCATGGCGTCGAGCGCATTCTTCATCAGATTCTCGACCACCCACTCGAACAGCGCCGCGTTAAGGCTGGCATACACGGGCGCTATGGCAAGTCCGTTGTAGGAGAGCGTGACATTGCGCGGAATGCGTTTGCGGAAGTACATCACCGTCTCGCCCACCACCTCGTTCACGCAGGCCGGCGTAAGCACCGTCTCGGATCCGATCTTCGAGAAGCGGTCGACGATCTTCATCAGGTGGGCCAGATCCTTGTTCATCTCGTCCACGGCCGACTGGTCTACCTGCTGCGTGCGCAGGAACTCGATCCACCCCAGAAGCGACGACGTGGGGGTGCCCAGGACAGTATGGGGAAGGCTGGACACGGAAAAAAGCTGTCAAGCATCTGGAGGAGCTTGGTGCAGGAGTGGATGCTGGTCTGTGCGGGGATCTTTTGCGCAGTATGTGGGACTTTGGG
>CAZFIN010000132.1:0-2434 GCA_964519525.1 uncultured Alistipes sp.
CCGTAATGGAGGCCGCCATAAACTACGCCATAAACTTCGATCTGCTGGTGCCGCGCTACGAGGACAACAGGCGCGTGACGATGGACAAGTTCAACAACAAGATGGACTACTCGAAATTCGTAACCGGCAAGCGCCTCTGCTACGACTTCAACGTCGACGACATCTGACGCATACCGCAACTTTTTTGGATAAAACAAACGCTTATCTGACATGATAAATAAACTGACCCTCGCGACCGTGCTCACACTGATGGGCGCGGGCGCATTCTCGCAGCAGACCTACGACGATCTGCGCCGCATATCCTCGCTCAACCGCGGCGTCTACGGGTTGCAGTCGATGCAGGACGGCGAGCACTACACCGTCCGCCGCGGCAACTCGATAATCAGGCAGAGCTACGCCGACCCCGAAGTGCAGGACACGCTCTACACCGGCAGCTTCAGCGGCTATTCGTTCTCGCCCTCGGAGGATATGCTGCTGCTGAGCAGCAACTACCGCCCCGTCTACCGCCACTCGCTCTACGCCGACTACGACATCGTGCGCACCGGCGACGGCACAGGCGTGGCCTCGATAAAGAACGTGCGCGACCTGAGCTTCTCGCCCGATTCGGAGATGCTGGCCTTCGCCCACGACAACAACCTCTACGTCTGCCGTCCCGGCGGCGAGGCGGTCGCCGTGACCGACGACGGCGAGTGGAACCGCATCATCAACGGCACCGCCGACTGGGTATACGAGGAGGAGTACGGCTTCACCAAGGCCTACGCCTTCTCGCCCGACTCGAAGCAGCTCGCCTACCTGCGCTTCGACGAGAGCGAGGTGCCCACGTTCCAGATGATGCGCTTCGACCGCAAGCTGTACAACGAACCCTACACGTTCAAATATCCCAAGGCCGGCGACCCCAACTCGAAAGTCGAACTGTGGCTCTACGACATCGCCAGCGGCGCCAAGAGCCGCGTCGACACCGGTGCCGAGATCGACCAGTACATCCCCCACATAGCGTGGACGCCCGACGGCGAGCTCTACTTCTACCGCGTCAACCGCAAGCAGAACCGTTTCGAGGTGGTGCTCTGCCGCAAGGACGGCGGTCAGAAGGTGATCTACGACGAGGTGTCGCCCACCTACGTCGAGCGCCCCGACGCCAACACCGTCCGGTTCATCGACGGCGACCGTTTCCTCGTGCTGAACGAGACCGCCACGGGCTGGAACCACATCTACCTCCACTCGGTGAAGAAAGGCCTCGTGCGCGCCGTCACTTCGGGCCGGTGGCAGGTGACCGACATCGCCGAGGTGGCCGGCGAGAACATCTACTACATCTCGACCGAACGCTCGCCCCTGCGCCGCGACCTGTACGTCACCGACCTCAAGGGCAAGCACAAGCGCCGCCTCACCGAACGCGACGGCACCTACTCCATAGCGCCGAGCAAGGGCATGAAATACTACATCTCGACATTCTCGTCGGCCACCGAACCCAACACGGTGGAGCTGCGCAGCGGCGACGGCCGCCTGATACGCACGCTGGCCGAGAGCCGCGAGCTGGCCGATCAGCTGAAAGACATGCCGCACAGGGAGTTCTTCACCTTCGTCACCGAGCGCGGCGACAGCCTCAACGCCTACATCGTCAAACCCGCCGGCTTCGATCCCGCCAAGAAATACCCCGTGCTGCTCACGCAGTACTCGGGCCCCGGCTCGCAGTCGGTGGCCGACCGCATGTCGTTCGACTGGGAGAACGTGCTGGTGGGCAACGGCTACATCGTCGTGTGCTGCGACGGCCGCGGCACCGGATTCCTCGGCGAACGGTTCAAGAAACAGACCTACGGCAACCTCGGCGCACTCGAGGTCGAGGACCAAATCTCGTTCGCGCGCCACATGGCATCGCAGCCCTACGTCGACCCCTCCCGCATAGGCATCTACGGCTGGTCCTACGGCGGCTTCATGGCACTGGGATGCGCGCTCAAGGGCGACGGACTCTTCAAGATGGCGATAGCCGTGGCACCCGTAACCTCGTGGCGCTACTACGACACCATCTATACCGAGATCTACAACGACCTGCCGCAGGACAATCCGTCGGGCTACGACGACAACTCGCCGATAAATTTCGCCGACCGTCTGCGCGACGACCGCACGCGTCTGCTCATCATGCACGGCACGGCCGACGACAACGTTCATTTCCAGAACACCATGGAGATGTGCAACGCCCTCAACCGCGCCCGCAAGCAGTACGACATGATGATCTACCCCGATCAGAATCACTCGATGTATCCGTCGGACAGCTACAACATCCGCAACAAGATGATACGCTACACGCTGGAGAATCTGTAGACTCCGGCCTCCGGAAACGGAATACGCGGTGCCGAAATCAGTGTTTCGGCACCGCGTATTCATTTCTGTGCCCCGGCCGATGCGCAGGACCCGCGTACCGGAACCGAGATGCGCCACC
>CAZFIN010000133.1:0-1850 GCA_964519525.1 uncultured Alistipes sp.
CCCGACCAGCTGATTACAAATCAGCTGCTCTGGCCAACTGAGCTACATCGGCATTCAACCGTTACGGGATGCAAAGGTAGGCATTATTTTTTAATTTCCAAATTTCCCGTCCGTTTTTTATCGCCCGGCATGGAAATTTGCTGAAAATGCAACCTACAACGCTCGTTCAAAGAACCCGATAATCCCGATCCGGCAGTGCAGGACCGGAAAATCGAGTGCAAATATAACTCTCTTTTTCGAATTAAAAAACATTGTCAGACTTTTTTTCACAGTAATGTAAAAAAAATATCGTTTCGGCAGGTAGCCGCCGCGCCGCAATGAACCCATAGGCGCCGGAACAGCCGGCCGGACACGGACCGGCGGCACGGCAACAGCGGACGCACGGCAGATCAGAAACGGAATCCCAGCTTCACGCCGCCCTCGGCCACCTCGAAGTTGACGGCGACATAAACGCCGAAGTCGAATCGCCTGTAAGCGCACCCGATGCCTCCGCCCACCATCGGTTTCACATAGCAGCCGTCCATCCGGTAATAGGGCGACGAGGATGGACCGAAAACGGCCTGCGCGCCCACCTGCATATCGACATAAGGACAGAATTTCCAGTCGGGCGTTATGTACAGCTTCGCGTCGGCGAACAGTGACAGCGCCGCCGTGTTGACCCGCTCGCGGCCGCCGGCCGATGAGAATTTCTCGCCGTGATAGGTCACGCGCGCTCCGCCGCCAACGAAAAACGGGCCGGAAAGCCGCGCGCCATGCACGGTTTCGGCCATCAGGAACAGATTGTCCTTATACCCGAGGCCTCCGACGCCCGCCTCGCCCACATACTTCGATTCACGGTTCTGCGCGCCGGCCGCCACAGCGGCAAGCACGAACAGCGACAAAAACAAAATCCTGCGCATACGTTCATACATTTGATTGGTTATGCAATTACCTATAACAAATATAACGATAAAAAACGTCACGTCCTACGTCATGTCACCTTTTTGAATATAAATGAAGTCTATTTTACCAATCGGCCGATCATCCCGGCAAGCCCCGGGGTGGCGAAGCGGGCCGGCCCGGGGCATGCCGGCACTGCGGGAGGTGCACAGGTCGCAGAGATAAGCACGCAAAAAAACGGCACGGACCCTATGGCCATGCCGTTCATCACTTAACGCGTTCCGGAGGCGGGACTACTCCCACTCGATCGTTGCGGGCGGTTTCGACGAGATGTCGTACACTACGCGGTTAACCCCGTTCACCTTATTTATAATCTCGTTCGACACCTTGGCCAGAAACTCGTAAGGCAGATGCACCCAGTCGGCCGTCATGCCGTCCGTAGACGTAACGGCACGCAGGGCCACGCAACTCTCGTAGGTGCGCTCGTCGCCCATGACGCCCACGCTCTGCACCGGCAGCAGCATAACGCCGGCCTGCCATACCTGATCGTAGAAGCCGGCCTCGCGCAGCATGTCGATGAATATCTTGTCGGCCTTCTGCAACACCTCGACCTTTTCGGGCGTCACTTCGCCCAGCACGCGGATCGCCAGACCCGGACCCGGGAACGGATGACGGCCGATGAGCAGGTCGCTGATGCCCAGCGTGCGGCCCACGCGGCGCACCTCGTCCTTGAACAGCAGGCGCAGAGGCTCAACCACCTTCAGCTGCATGTGCTCGGGCAGTCCGCCCACGTTATGGTGCGACTTGATCTTCGCGGCGGGACCGTTCACCGACGCCGACTCGACCACATCGGGATAGATGGTACCCTGAGCCAGCCACTTCACATCCTCGATGCGGCACGCCTCCTCGTTGAACACCTCCACGAAGTCGCGGCCGATGATCTTGCGCTTCTGCTCGGGATCGGTCACACC
>CAZFIN010000134.1:0-1607 GCA_964519525.1 uncultured Alistipes sp.
ACCGACTGCAACATGGCCGCATCGCCGTCCAGCGAATCGAAATCGCCGGGTTTCTGACCCGTGTCGGCCAGCATGCGGCGAAGCGCCGGATAGAGTATGCCCTTGGCCAGCGACGACTTGCCGCTGCCGCTCACGCCCGTTATGCAGGTCATCACGCCGAGCGGTATGGTGACGTCGATGTTCTTGAGGTTGTTCTCCCTCGCACCGCGTATCGTAAGGCTGTTGCTCCAGCCGCGCGCTGTGGCGGCCGGTTCTATGCGGCGCCGGCCCGACAGGTAGTCGGCCGTGAGGCTTCCGTCGGCCTCAGGCAGCCGTTCGGCCGGACCGCTGAAGACTATCCGTCCGCCGTGCTCGCCGGCGAGCGGCCCCACGTCGACGATGTGGTCGGCGGCTCGTATGACCTCCTCCTCGTGTTCGACAACGATCACCGTGTTACCCAGATCGCGCAGCTGTTTGAGCACCTTTATCAGCCGGTGCGTGTCGCGCGGATGCAGTCCTATGCTCGGCTCGTCGAGTATGTAGAGCGACCCCACGAGGCTGCTGCCCAGCGAAGTGGCGAGGTTTATGCGCTGGCTCTCGCCGCCCGACAGCGTCGAGGATAGGCGGTCGAGCGTGAGGTAGCCCAACCCCACGTCGGACAGATAGGCGAGGCGGTTGCGCAGCTCGACGAGTATGCGCTGTGCCGTGCGGGTGTCGTGTTCGTCGAGCTGCAGCGAATCGAAGAAGCCGATCAGGCTGTCGACGGTCATGGTCACGATCTGGGCTATGTCGCGTCCTCCCACCTTCACATACAGCGCCTCCTTGCGCAGACGCGAACCTCCGCACTCGGGACAGCGGGTTTTGCCCGTGTAGCGTGCTTTCATCACACGGAACTGTATCTTGCGGCGTTCGCTGTCTATGTAACGGAAGAATTCGTCCAGACCGTGGAAATATTCGTTTCCGCGCCACAGAAGCAGTTTCTGCTCCGGGGTCAGGCGGTAGTAAGGTTCGTGGATTGGGAACCCGAACTTGTAGGCGTTCTCCACCAACTGATCCTTCCACCACTTCATCGTGGCGCCGCGCCAGCAGGCGACCGCATCGTCGTAGATGGTCTTGCCCTTGTCGGGTATCACAAGATCCTCGTCGATGCCTATGATCTTGCCGTAGCCTTCGCATTTGGGGCATGCGCCTATCGGGTTGTTGAAGCTGAACAGATGCTCCGAGGGTTGTTCGAACTCGATGCCGTCGGCCTCGAAACGGGCCGAAAATGTGTGTTCCCCGCCGCCTGTCACGACACTGCATTCGTCGCCGCCGTAGCCGTAGGCACGTGCCACCGAGTCGCGCATACGCAGCAGCGTGTCGTCGTCATCGGCGGCGCGCAGACGGTCGACCACGAGCCGCACATCGCAGGCGTGCGTGTCGGCGGTTATCGAGGGCATGAACTCCTCGATCGTCATGGCCCGGCCGCCGGCCCACACCCTCATGAAGCCGTCGCCCAGCAGCTGGAGCAGTTTCTCTATCAGGCCCTGTCCCTCTTTCAGCAGTATGGGCGCCGTTATCACTACCCTCTCGCCGGTGGCGTGTTTCAGAATGAACGCCACCACGTCGTCGACGCTGTGGCAGCGCAC